>NZ_SRLV01000001.1:0-222450 GCF_006518205.1 Myxococcus sp. CA005
GGGTCGGTCATCGGCCAGGCACGAGGGGAAGGGCGACTCTACGCGAAGCACGGACCCCGCGAAAACAACAGTGGTGCGGCCGGGAAGCCTGGTGGCCCGGCCGCCGGGCAGGTGCGGGCTACTTCTTCTTCACCTTCGCCAGCTCCGTGCGCATGCGCTCCAGCAACAGGTCCCAGCCGCCCTTCTCCATCAGCGGCTTCACCTGCGTGTCCCGGATGTCCTGGAGCATGGACGAGCCCAGCACCGTCACGTCCACGACCTTCCAGGCGGCGGCTTCCTTCACCAGCCGATACTTGAGCTTCATCTCCTGCGTCTTCAGCGGGTGCTTGATGAAGACGGTGGAGGCCACCGTGGCCTCGGGGCCCTGCACCTGCGAGGGCTCGTAGGTGATGCTGTCCAGGTTCTTGAAGTTCTCCCGCACGCGGGGGAAGGCGATGTTCGCGAAGAGGTCCTGGAACAGCGTGACGAACTCCTTGCGCTGCGCATCGGTGCCCTTGTCCCAGTTATCGCCGAGCAGGAACTTTCCCTGCTCCTGGCTGCCGAAGTGCTTGAGGGCCAGGGCGTCGCGCTCGTAGCGCACGGACTGCACCACGGTCTTCACCGGCTTGGCGATGGGGTCTTCCTTCGCGGCGAGCGCGGGGAGGGCGAAGGCGAAGGTGGCCAGGAAGGCGAGGGTACGGAAGCGGGCGTTCATGTCGGGCTGTTCCTCCAGAGCGGATGCGCGGACGTCTGTTAGCCCAAGGGAACGTCCGGCGCCTCGCGAAATTCATGCTGGGGTGGGAGGCGGACATCCGGTCGTAGTTGCCTGGTCGCTGTTCGCTGGCGGATTCCGAAAAGTTGAATGATGCGGCCCTCTTGCGCGTTTGACTCCTCTAGGACGCCACGTCTAGTGTCCGGCCTTCGCGCACTGTCAGCGCAGCCTCTGAGACGACATGCCTACCGACTTCCTGTTCACGTCTGAATCCGTCACTGAAGGCCACCCGGACAAGATCGCCGACCAGATCTCCGACGGTGTGCTGGATGCCATCATCGCCAAGGACCCTCAGGCGCGCGTCGCCGTGGAGACGCTCGTCAAGACGGGCCTCGCCATCGTCGCGGGTGAGGTGACGACGAACTGTTACGTGGACATCCCGAAGCTCGTCCGCAGCACCATCTGCCGCATCGGGTACACCGACAGCTCCATGGGCTACGACGGCAACACCTGCGGCGTCATGGTGGCCATCGAAGGCCAGAGCCAGGACATCGCCCGGGGTGTCGACAACAAGAAGGACCAGGGCGCCGGCGACCAGGGCATGATGTTCGGCTTCGCCTGCGACGAGACGCCGGAGCTGATGCCGGCTCCCATCCACTACGCGCACGCCATCACCCGCCGCCTGGCGGATGTGCGTCGCAAGCAGCACCCGTGGATCCGCCCGGACGGCAAGAGCCAGGTGACGGTGGAGTACCGCGACGGCCGCCCCGCCCGCATCGACGCGGTGGTGGTGTCCACGCAGCACTCCGATGAGGTCTCCAACAAGAAGATCCAGGAGGCCATCCGCGAGGACGTCATCGCGAAGGCGCTGCCCAAGAAGCTCATCGACAACAAGACGAAGTTCTTCATCAACCCCACCGGTCGCTTCGTGGTGGGTGGCCCCATGGGTGACTCCGGCCTGACGGGCCGGAAGATCATCGTGGACACCTACGGCGGCATGGGCCGTCACGGTGGCGGCGCGTTCAGTGGCAAGGACCCGTCCAAGGTGGACCGCTCGGCCGCGTACATGGGCCGTCACATCGCCAAGACGGTGGTGGCCGCGGGCCTGGCCCGGCGCTGCGAGGTGCAGGTGTCCTACGCCATCGGCGTGGCCGAGCCCGTCAGCGTCATGGTGGAGACCTTCGGCACCGCCACGGTTCCGGAAGAGCGCATCGCCCTGGCCGTCCGCAAGACGTTCGGCCTGCGTCCGCGCGAAATCACCGAGTACCTGAACCTGCTGCGGCCCATCTACCAGAAGACCGCCGCCTACGGTCACTTCGGCCGCACGGAGAAGGAGTTCACCTGGGAGCGCGTCGAGGAGAAGAAGGACGCGCTGCGGGATGCCGCCAAGAGCGCCACGCCGTCAGGTGGCCGCCGCCTGAAGGCCGTCTGAGACAGGGCGCTTCGATTCGGCCCCCACGCTGCCTCACCGGCGCGTGAGGGCCCGCAAGCACACGGGCCGCTTCCCAGGAAGGGAGGCGGCCCGTTGTGTTTCTGCCTGGGCGCTTCGCTGGCGCGCGAGCCCGGCGTGCTCGAGGCTTCGTCGCGGCCAAGCCCTCGCCCCGGTGCAGGCGGGCGAGGGCGACAGCGGACCGCTCAGTAGCGGTAGGTGTCCGGCTTGTACGGGCCGGAGGTCTTCACGCCGATGTAGTCCGCCTGCTCCTGGCTCAGCTCGGTGAGCTGGGCGTTGAGCTTCTTGAGCTGGAGGCGAGCGACCTTCTCGTCCAGGTGCTTGGGCAGCACGTACACCTTGCCGACCTCGTAGTTGGCGCTGTGCGAGTACAGCTCAATCTGAGCGATGGTCTGGTTCGCGAACGAGCTGGACATCACGTAGCTGGGGTGGCCGGTGCCGCAGCCCAGGTTCACCAGCCGGCCCTTGGCCAGCAGGATGATGCGCTTGTTGTCCGGGAAGATGATGTGGTCGACCTGCGGCTTGATCTCCTCCCACTTGTACTTCTCCAGGGAGGCGACCTCGATTTCGTTGTCGAAGTGGCCGATGTTGCAGACGATGGCCTGGTCCTTCATCTTGGCCATGTGGTCATGGGTGATGACGCCCTTGTTGCCGGTGGCGGTGACGAAGATGTCCGCCTTGTCCGCGGCGTAGTCCATGGTGACGACGCGGTAGCCCTCCATGGCCGCCTGGAGCGCGCAGATGGGGTCGATCTCCGTCACCCACACCTGGGCGGACAGCGCGCGCAGCGCCTGCGCGGAGCCCTTGCCCACGTCGCCGTAGCCCGCGACGACGGCAATCTTGCCGGCGACCATCACGTCCGTGGCGCGCTTGATGCCGTCCACCAGCGACTCACGGCAACCGTACAGGTTGTCGAACTTGCTCTTCGTCACGCTGTCGTTGACGTTGATGGCGCGGAACAGGAGCGTGCCCTTGGCGGACATTTCCTGGAGGCGGTGCACGCCCGTGGTGGTCTCCTCGGTGACGCCGAGAATCTTCGCGCTCTTGCGTGTGTACCAGGTCGCGTCCTCGGCCAGCTTCGCCTTGATGGCGGCGTACAGCTCGCGCTCTTCCTCGCTCTGGGGGTTGGCGAGGACGCTGGCGTCCTTCTCCGCGCGCTTGCCCAGGTGCATGAGCAGCGTGGCGTCACCACCGTCGTCCAGAATCATGTTCGGACCCTCGTGGTCGCTGCCCGCGGGGCCGAAGTCGAAGATGCGGTGGGTGAAGTCCCAGTACTCCTTGAGGGACTCGCCCTTGTGCGCGAACACCGGCGTGCCGGCCTGCACCAGCGCGGCGGCGGCGTGGTCCTGCGTGGAGAAGATGTTGCACGACGCCCAGCGGACCTCGGCGCCCAGCGCCTGGAGCGTCTCCACCAGCACGGCCGTCTGGATGGTCATGTGCAGCGAGCCCGTCACGCGCGCGCCCTTGAGCGGCTGCGTCTTGGCGTACTCCTCGCGGATGGCCATGAGCGCGGGCATTTCGCTCTCGGCGATGCGGATTTCCTTGCGGCCCCAGTCGGCGAGCGACAGGTCGGCGATGGCGTAATCCTGCTTCAGGGACTTGGTTGCGGCGGTCATGGCAATGGCTCCTGGTCCAGCGGGCGCGGCGTTCCGGGCTCGGGGAAGTTCGGTGTGGATGCTTGCGACGACTCACCCTCGCAAGAGACGCGTACAGGTGAGCGCCGTTGGGTGATTCCGCTTCGAGCCTGGGGCCGGGTCCGGCCTCGCAGCGCTCCTCGAAGTCAGCGGGGAACCTACGAAAAGGACCCCTTCATTTCAACGAGAGACTGCCGCCCCCGGGGGCAGGCGGACAGCCTGCTCCATCCACTTCCAGACGCCCACCTAGCGAGGGAACGTGGCGAGCGTGAGGGACTCGGGAGGGACGGCCAGCTCCTTGGGCGCCAGCGCCACGCCGGACAGGTAGCGCCAGCCGGTGCCGTCGTGCCGGAAGTCGGAGCGCTCCACGAAGGAGCGGTCCTTTCCCTTCTCGAACACCTTGGCGAAGAAGAGCACCTGCGCCAGGCCGTCCGCGTCCGGTTCCCGGCGGTCCATCACCACCAGCTTCGGGTACTGGTGCGCCTGGGCGAAGGCGCGCAGCTCGCGCAGCACCTCGTCCTGGGGCCGCGCGCGGTCCGGGTGGTGGGGGTGCAGCGTCTTCCACAGCCAGGCCACTTCGCGCAGGGCGAAGGCGCTGTAGCGGCTGCGCATGAGGCGCTCGGCGTCGGGCGGCTCGGCCTCGCCTCGGTGGAAGGGCGCGCAGCACTCGCGGTAGCGCAGGCCGGAGGAGCAGGGACAGAGGGGGGCAGGGGGCATGGTGCGGTCCGAGCCTACCCGTCCCGCGCGGGCCGTGGGTGTTCGTGCGTACAGAGGCGGTGGAACACCCTTGCTGGGCGGGGAGAGCGGGCATACATCCGGGGGCCGCACCCTATGAGCCTCCTCGAAGCCATCGTCCTGGGTCTGGTCCAGGGTCTCACGGAGTTCCTTCCCATCAGCTCCACGGCGCACTTGCGCATCGCGCCGGAGCTGTTCGGCTGGAGGGACCCGGGCGCGGCGTACTCGGCGGTCATCCAGTTGGGCACGGTGGCGGCCGTGCTCATCTACTTCCGCAAGGACATCGTGTCGCTGGTGGCGGCCTTCTTCCGGGGGTTGGCGCGGCGCGAGCCCTTCGGCACGCTGGAGGCGCGGCTGGCGTGGTTCGTCCTGGTGGGCACGCTGCCTGTCGGTATCGCCGGGCTGACGTTGAAGAAGTTCATCGAGAACGAGTTCCGCTCGCTCTACGTCATCTCCGGAAGCCTCATCGTGCTGGCCCTCATCCTCCTCGTGGTGGAGAAGCGGGCCTCGCACCAGCGGACGCTGGCGGACATGCGGTGGAAGGATGGCATCCTCATCGGCATGTGGCAGGCGCTGGCGCTGATTCCGGGTGCGTCTCGCTCTGGCACGACGCTGACGGGCGGCCTGTCGCTGGGGCTCAAGCGCGAGGATGCGGCACGCTACTCGTTCCTGCTGTCCATCCCGGCCACCACGCTGGCGGGCGTCTTCGAGCTCAAGCACCTGCTGGAGGCGGAGACGCGGCCTTCCGCGATGGCGCTCTGGGTGGGGACGCTGGTGGCCTTCGCGTCGGGCATGGCGGCCATCGCGTGGCTGTTGCGCTTCCTGCGCACGCGGACGACGTTGGTGTTCGTGGTGTACCGCGTGGCGCTGGGCGTGCTGCTGCTGGTGCTGCTCCAGACGGGGAAGCTGAGCCCGATGTCGGGAGTGGAGAACGTGGAGGTCCCTGGCGAGCCAGGGGCTCCGCCGGTGGAGAAGCAGATTACCGACTAGCGTGAGAGGACGTGGGCCGTGAGTGTGGAGGCGCTGTTCCAGACACTGGAGTCACGGCTGTCCTCTCGGCCGGCGCGTGAGGTGCACCTGCCGGGGTGGACCCTGCGGGAGGCCTCGGTGCTGGTGCCGGTGTTCGAGCGGGACGGCGTGCCCCACGTGCTCTTCACGCGCAGGCCCGCGACGCTGCGGACGCATGCGGATCAGTACAGCTTCCCGGGGGGAGGCCGCGACCCCGAGGACGCGACGCCCCTGCACACGGCGCTGCGCGAGACGGAAGAGGAACTGGGCATCGACCGGCGCGGCGTGCGGGTGCTGGGGATGCTGGATGAGGTGCCCACGATTTCGCAGTACCGGGTGCGGCCCTTCGTGGGCGTGATTCCCGGGGACGGGAAGTACCGGCCGAGCGCGGAGGAGGTGGCCTTCATCCTGGAGGTGCCACTGTCGGGGCTGTTGGACCCGTCCATCCTCCGCGTGGAGCAGAAGGAAATCATGGGGGCGGAGCGGGACCTGTACTTCTACACGTATGGGACGCACGTCATCTGGGGCGCGACGGCGCGCATCCTGCGCGACTTCCTGAACCACGTGACGCAGGTGCCTGGCGGGGCGGGGTAGGGCGCCGTCGCGTCAGACCAGTCGGGTCCGGAACTGGAGCCAGGGGACGAGCTCCGGGTGCTTCTGCTCCACCTGTGTATTGTGCAGGGCGTGGGCCAGGGTGTTGAGCCCGTGCTTGAGTCTTCGCATGGCGCGGAGCTTCTCGATGGGAACTGCGTGAAGGTCTCCCAGGGCTATCCAGTGGGCTGCTTCCTCTAGCGGCATTATTGTGAGGCGCTGGACCCACTCGACGATGGGTTCGGAGTCGAGGACGAAGTCACCTTCGCGTTCGCCAAGCTCTGCAATCATCCATGCGCGCAGGCTCATCTCGGAGAGGCTGAAGGAGTATTCCTCCTCGTCGGAATGGCGTTGTGCGAGCACCCCGTAAACGAGCAGCGCGATGTGGGCCCAACCCAGGCTCCGTTCTTGCCGGGCGCGGAGCGCGAGAGCGTAGGCAAATCCATGCCAATTGAAGTGCGTGCCGTCGACGGGCTCTCCGATGGAAAGACCGTCAAGCCACTCCCTGATTTTGGGGAGCGGCCACTTCAAGACGGTTTGGACCAACGAGGAGTTTGCTTCCATGGCCTCGCATTATGGGGGAAAGGTGATTCCATATTGAGCGAAGGCTTTTCGGCCAAGCTCAACGACTCGCCTGCTCATGGCTTCCGATGCTCCTTTGAGGTAATGGCCACTCTGAGGGGTGATTCGGATACCAAAATAAGTGGTCCCGTGGACGGCCAGTTCTGCTTCACCCGCTGCCACCACAGGTTTTCCTCCGCTGGCGACGGCATGGGAGATTTCTACTTCGCTCCACCTGTGTGGAACGATTCGGAGCTGTCCCTCTTGAGTGAGTACCCACTTCACTCGTTCCCCTCGGGCATAACGCGCGAACTGAGCTGAATCTACGCTGACTGGCTGGACCCCCAGACTGCTAGCTATTTCAAGCTCTTCAGGGAGTAGGTCGGGTAGTTGGTTGGTGAGTATCTGCTCGGATGAAGTGCTGTCCGTCCGGGGCGATTTCTCACTTCCTGGACCGCGAGCCGTCATGGCGACCGCATGGGGCGCGAGGCCCACGGTCATGACTCCCTCTGCCACGGTGATGGAGCGCACTCCTCCTGCCATCGCCGCGGACAGCCGGAATCCCGCCTGCGCCTCCGCGGCCAATGCCGCGCTGGCGAAGCCGGGCAGCGTCGGTCCCTTGGAGGCCATGCTCGCCGCCCCACCACTCAGCGCCGCCGTCAGCGCAAGGATGAGCACGCGCGCTCCGTTTTCTCCCATGACTCGGCCGAAGCGGTGCCCCGCGTACTCCAACTCCCGGAACGACTCCGCGCGGTCAGCGTCCGCCGACAGTCTCTGCCAGCCCTCCACGAGGCCCATGAATGCGTCCACGCCGAGGTAGGCGAGGACGAAGGTCGTCAGTGCGACGGCGACGACCTTGGTTACGGGCTCCGGCGCGACGATGAGGAACATGTACGCGGCCATCGCCGACGTCAGCATTGCCTTGAGCGCGAGCGGGTTGACGACCTCCTTCACGGCGTCCTGTACGCCGTCCCACACGCCATCCCAGGCGAAGGCGAGCGCCATCTGTCGGCGCGCCTTGGCATCCAGGAAGGAGAAGCCACCCTCCAGGAGCGTGAGGCACTCGCCAGGACTGTCCTGTCGGGAGCACCAGTCGCCATAGTCGCTTCCGGCACTCTGGGGCCCCGAGTCCCACGAAGCGAGCCGAACCCGTGGTCGCTCCGCGGCCCCGTCGTGGAGGGAGAAGCGCATGTCCAGCACGAGCCGGGTCATCACCCGCCGGAACGCGTCTTCGTCCACCTCGACCGGCTTTGCGCTCTTCGGCGGGAGGTAGACGATGGGCTCGCCCTGTCCCGTATCCAGGCGCACGACACGCGGTGTCGCGCAGCCCACGAGAAGCACGCTCAAGAGCAGTGCACCTGCTCCACGCAACGTCATGTCGTCCCCCTGGCGTGTGCTCCGAACCCGTGGGAGCACTCGTCAGGAACTAGCACCTGCCTCTGACGCCCTGAGGAGGTCCGGAGGCACCGGACCCCCTCCGTTGCGACTCACGCCTTCTGCTTCTGCTCCAACTCCGCGCGCAGCTTCTCTTCCTGCGCGCGCAACTCCGGGGTGAACTCGGCGCCGAAGTCCTCGGCCTCGAAGACGGGGCGAATCTCCAGCTCCGACTCCTCGCCGGGCATGGGGGGCGGGCAGCGGCGCGCCCACTCCACGGCCTCTTCCATCGACTTCACCTGCCAGATCCAATAGCCGGCGATGAGCTCCTTCGTCTCCGCGAACGGACCGTCGATGACGCTCTTCTTCCCGTCCGCGAACCGGATGCGTTTGCCCTTGGTGCTCGGGTGGAGACCGTCACCGGCCAGGAGCACGCCCGCCTTCATCAGCTCCTCGTTGTACTTGCCCATCTCGGTCATCAGCTGCTCGCCGGGCATCACACCGGCCTCGGAGTTCTTCGTCGCCTTCACAATGACCATGACGCGCATCGGTTCTTCCTTTCGGTTCGGGAGGCGCTGCGTCCTCGTTCAAAATGGCGACGAATAAGCTCGAAGCGGATCGACACGAGGCGAAAAATCGCGAGGCAGGCTGGCTCGCGCCTCAGGGAGGCCCCAAGAGTCCAAGAAATATCAAGGGGTTGCGTGAGTCGTCGGGCCGACTGAGTGGCTGCGAACCTCGCCCATGGCGCAACGCGAGCGATGCGTGAGGCTCAGCCCACCGCGCCGAGGGCTGCGTCCCGTGGGCCCTTGCATCGCCTCTCCGCCATGACGCTCGTGCCGCCCGCTCCATGTCGGCCCAGGGGCTTGCGGCGGCCGGGCCCAGCGAGCCCTCTACGCGCACCTCCCATGCGGCGTTGTAAAGCGTTGATGCCGACCTCACCGTCCCGAGAGGCGCCGCCATTGCGGGGGCGCGCCTGGAGCCGGACATGGTACGGGGCGCACGGAATGAAGGGGGCAGGCTGTTTGGCGCACTCTCGCGCTTGATGGCGATGCCTCTCCATGCACTGGCCGCGGACGCGCTGCCGTCGTGGAACGAAGGGCCCGTGAAGCAGGCCATCATCGACTTCGTCGCCCGCGCCACCACCAAGGGTGGGGCCGGCTTCGTTCCGCCCGAGGCGCGCATCGCCACCTTCGACAACGATGGCACGCTCTGGCCGGAGCAGCCGCTCGTACAGGGCGCTTTCATGCTGAAGCCGCTCCGTTCCCGCGTGAAGGAGGACCCGTCGCTCGCGAAGCGGCAGCCGTTCAAGGCGATCCTGGAGGGGGACCTCTCCGAACTCTCCACCATGGACAAGTCCAAGCTGATGAAGGTGCTGGGAGTGACCCATGCCGGCATGACCGAAGAGGCGTTCATCCGCAAGGTCCGCGCGTTCTTCCAACACGCTCGCCACCCCAGGTGGAGCGTTCCGTACAACCAACTGGCCTACGCCCCCATGCTGGAGTTGCTCCGGTACCTGCGCGCGAACGGTTTCCAGACCTGGCTCGCCTCGGCGGGGGGCATCGACTTCATGCGTGTCATCTCCGAGGACACCTACGGCATCCCGCCCCAGCAGGTCATCGGCAGCCATCTGAAGAAGACCTTCGACGACGCGCACGCTCCCTCGGTCCTGCGCCGAGAGGCGCGCGTCGCCCACGTCAATGACAAGGCGGGCAAACCGGTGGGCATCGACGAGCACATCGGCCGGCGGCCCGTCTTCGCGGCGGGCAACGTGCGCTCCGGCGGCGACATCCAGATGCTCCAGTACACGCGAAAGCGCCCGCGCCCAGGCTTCGCCTTGCTCATCCACCACGACGACGCGGCGCGCGAGTTCGCCTACGAGGAGAAGGACGGCGCGTCATTGAAGGCCGCGCGAGAGGGCGGCTGGGCCGTGGTCAGCATGCGGCGGGATTGGAGGCGCATCTTCGATGAAACGCGAGCACGGACTGGGAACGGGAGGGGATGAAGAGGCGGCGTCCCGCTTCCTGCTGGACCTGGCCAGGGCACTGCACCTGGCCTATCAACCCTCGCTCCTGGTGGAATCGCGCGTGCGCCGGGCGGCGAGGGCCTGGGGGCTGAGCACGGAGGTCTTCACGGTCCAGAGCCTGGCCATGACGCAGGTGGTGGCCCCTCGACGGTCGCCCGCCGACTTCGCGCGGCTGCCCTTCAACCCGCACTGGAACCTGGGCCGTGCGGCGAGGCTCCTCCAACTGACGGATGACATCGCGGCGGGAGGCGTGGGCCTGCCGGAGGCCCGTGCGAGGTTGGACCGCATCGTGGCCGAGCGCTCTCCCTACCCGAAGTGGCTCGTGCTCCTGGCCTATGGCGTGTACGGCGCCGCCGCCGCGGCGCGCGTGGGGGGCGCGTGGTGGGAGATGTTCGCGGCCCTCCTGGTGGGCGCCATCGCGGGCGTCATCCATTTCGGAACGTTGGTCTCGCAGCGGGTGGACCTGCAGAAGAGCTTCCTGGCGGCGTTCCTGGGAACGCTGGTGGCGTTCGGGCTCCGCTTCGTCCTGCCGCCCTTCGATGTGGTCCAAGCGTTGTTTGGCGGGGCGGTGCTGCTGGTGCCCGCGATGGTGGTCACGCTCGGCTCATTGGAGTTGGCCTCGGAGTCCGTGGAGGCAGGCATGACGCGTCTGGTCTATGGACTGCTGCGCTTCCTGATGATTGGCGTGGGCATCGTGGCGGCCACGACCTTGTGGGGCTTTCTCTTGCCGGTACCGGAGTACAGCGACGTGCACGTGCTGTCGCCTTGGGTCACCTTCTTGCTGCTGGCGGTCGGTGGCGTGGCACTGGCTGTCTGCATGGCGGGGCGGCGGCGCGACCTGGTGGGCATCGTCGGCGGGGTGCTGATCGCCTACGGGACGCAGGCTGGGATGAAGGCGGTGCTGGGAGAGCAGGGGAGCCCGATGGTGGCCGCGTTCGTGCTGGGCGTGGCCGGGTTGCTCTACGGCCGGGGCGGACTGCGGATGCCAATGACGGTCATCATGCCGGGCTTGTTGCAGCTCGCGCCGGGCTTCATGGGGACGCAGGCCATCATCGCGTTGCTCGGCATGGGGCGCCCGGGCGCGGAGGATGCCCGGCCGTTCGACGTGCTGATGGTGGCGCTCCAGTTGGTGTTGGGGTTGGTATTCGCGACCTTGGTGGTGCCGCCGCGCATCCCCGTGGACGGCGACGACACCGCGCCATCGGGTTCCGGGAGCGCGTAGCGCCTCGGGGGCGAACGATGCAGCGCCAATCCGGACGGGCCCCGGAGGTCCGCCCGGCGGACACGGGCGGCGGCGCTGTTCCGCCGCCCGGAGCCGCGCGTGGCTACGCGTGCGACTGCTGGGCGCGGCGGACGAACCGCTCCACCTGTTCGGCCAGCGCCATGACCTGGTCGCCAATGGCCGTCTCCTCCTTGCGCTCGCGCGCCTCCAACAACTTCCGCTTCACGCGCTCCTTGATGGGCCCGATGCTCAAACTGCCCGGGGCCTGGCTGGGCGGGTAGTCGAGCAGGCTCTGGGCGAACTTCTGGACCAGCGCCTGCGCGGGCACGAACGTGAACATCCGCTCCCCGTACCACTTCAAGTACAGGCCGGCCTTGGGGCCGTACTCGAACGGGTCCGAGCGCAGGTTGATGAGGTACGGCCACGCCGGGTCGAAGCGCTTGCCGCTGAACCACATGTCCGGGCCTTCGCCTTCCTGGTAGCTGAAGATGAGCTTCCAGTCGTCGTACCGGACGGCCGCGAGGTTTCCGCTGTCGAGCACGTAGATGAACTCGTGCCGGGGTCCCTTCTCCTTGCCCGCGAGCAGCCCGGTCTGGTCATACCCATCCAGGTAGACCCGGAAGGTCTTGTCACCCGCCTTGTAGCCGCGCTGGCACTGTGCCACGAGGTCCTTGGGGCCGCCCGCCGCGGAGACCAGCGTGGGCATCCAGTCCTCGTGCGCGAAGATGTCGTTGATGACGCGCCCGGGCTCCACCACGCCCGGCCAGCGCACCATGCAGGGGACGCGCACGCCGCCCTCCCAGGTGGAGCCCTTCTCGCCCCGGAACGGGCTGTTGCCCCCGTCTGGCCAGCCCATCTTCTCCACGCCGTTGTCGGTGGAGAAGACCACCAGCGTGTTGTCGGCGATGCCCAACTCGTCCAGCTTGGCCAGCAGCACGCCGACGATGTCGTCCAGCTCCCGCATGGCATCCGCGTAGAGGCCGTAGCCGGTGGCGTTCCGGTACTTCTCCTGGAGATAGGTCCAGACGTGGGTGCGCGTGGTGTTGTGCCAGAGGAAGAACGGCTTGCCGTCCTTCACTGCGCGCTCCATGAAGTCCAGGGTCCCCTGGAGGAACTCCCCGTCCACGGTCTCCATGCGCTTGCGGGTGAGCGCGCCGGTGTCCTCGATGCGCTGCTTGCCCACCACGCCCCAGCGCTTGTCCTCGGTGGGGTCATCGCGGTCCGTGGCCCAGCTCCGGAGGACGCCCCGCGGACCGAAGCGCTCCTTGAAGGTCGGGTCCTTGGGGTAGTCCGGGCACTCCGGTTCGCCCTCCGCGTTGAGGTGGTAGAGGTTGCCGAAGAACTCGTCGAAGCCGTGCACGGTGGGCAGGTAGGGGTTGGAGTCACCCACGTGGTTCTTGCCGAAGTGGCCGCAGGTGTAGCCCAGCGGCTTCAGCATCTCCGCGATGGTGGGGTCGGAGTCCTGGAGTCCATACTTCGCTCCGGGCATGCCAATGGTGGTGAGCCCCGTGCGAAGCGGGTTCATGCCGGTGATGAAGGCCGCGCGGCCCGCGGTGCAGCTCTGCTGGCCATAGCAGTCGGTCATCATCGCGCCTTCCTTCGCGATGCGGTCGATGTTGGGCGTGAAGTACCCCATCATCCCCTGGTTGTAGGCGCTGATGTTCCAGATGCCGATGTCATCGCCCCAGATGACCAGGATGTTGGGCTTACGCGACTGCTTGCCGTTGCCGTTTCCATTGCCCGTGGGTTTCGCCTTGCTTGCCATGTGCTGCCTCCTGGGCAGGAGGTGTGCACGCGCCGCCGCTGGGGCATGGTTCAGGAGGAGGGGGCGGGAGGGGAGGCAACGGGCCGGACTGCGGACCGGGTGAGGACGGGCGCAAGCCTGTTCCCCCTCGATGGCGCTCGAGCCCCCGCTCAATGCACGGGAGGGAGCGCCGGAGGCTCACCGTCGCGGGCGTGCCTCGCGTCGGCGTCCTTCAGGAAGTGGTGCACCGCCGCCTCCACGGTGGCATGCACATTCTCCGGGCCCAGCCGCTCCAGCAGGCCGGTACGCCGCAGCAGCGCGCGCAGCGGCGCCCGAGCCTCGGCGACGCCCAGCACCACGCCCTCTTCCTCGAACTCACGGCGCAGCTTCTCCAGGCCATCGGCAGCGGTGACGTCCATGTCGAACACGGCGGACGCATCAAGCACGAACCACCGCACGGGCGCATCCGCGCTGGAGACCAAGGCCCGGGCCTGCTCCCGCAGATGGCGCGCGTTGGCGAAGAACAGCGGCGCATCGAAGCGGTAGATGACGAGCCCGGGCACCGTCTCGGCGTTCTCGAACCGCTCGATGTCGTGGTAGCCGGGCACGCCCTCGCGCTCGCCAAGCACCGCGTCGTGGGGCCTGGCGGCCCGGCGGATGAGGTCCGCAAGGGCCAGCGCCACCGCGACGAGGATGCCTTGGAGGATGCCCAACACCAGCACCCCCGCCATCGTCACGCACGCGAGCACCGCCTCCACGCGCCGCACGCGCCACAGGTCGATGATGGCTCGGAACTCCAGCAGGTACACCGCGGCCACGAAGACGATGGCGCCCAGCGTCACCATGGGCAAGTCGTGGAGCAGGGGCGTGAGGAACAAGGCGAACACCAGCACCACCCCTGCGGCGAGCACCCCCACGAGCTGGGTCCGCCCCCCCATGGAGACGTTGACGGCCGTGCGCGAGTCGCTCCCCGTCACGGGGAACCCCTGGCTGAACGCAGTGGCGAGGTTGGCTGCGGCCTGCCCGAGGAACTCCTGGTTGCTGTCCAGCCGGTAGCGGAACCTGTCGGCGTAGAATCGGCCCGTCAGCACGGAGCTGGCGTAGTTGACGAGCGCCAGGCTGAAGGCGGCGGGGAGCAGCGACCGCACGTCCTCGAAGCGCAGGGACGGCAGGCCTGGAGCGGGGGGCTCGGCGGCGAGGGGGCCCACGACCTTGATGCCCCCATGCTCCAACTGGAACAGCCCTCCCGCCACCGTGGTGAGGACCACCAGGATGAGCGGACCGGGCACCTTGGGCAGGAGTTGCCGCAGCAGCACGAGCGCGGTGATGACGCCCAGCCCCAGCAGGAGCGTCGGGACGTGGGTCCGTTCGAGGTGGGTGGCCACCTCGAACACCTGACCCGAGAACGTGTCGGACTGGCGCTCCTGCCCGAAGAGCCGCGCGAGCTGGCTGCCGATGATGATGAGCGCCGCGCCATTGATGTAGCCGATGAGGATGGGCTTGGACAGGAAGTCCGCGAGCGCGCCCACCTTGAGCAGCCCTCCGAGCAGGCTCAGCACGCCGACCAGCAGCGCCAGCAGTGCCGCCAGCGATGCGTAGCGCGCGGGGGCCGCCCCCGCCGCCACCGGCGCGAGCGCCGCGGCGGTGAGGATGGCGGCACCCGCTTCGGGTCCGATGATGAGGTGCCGCGAGGGCCCGAACAGCGCATAGGCCAGCATTCCCACCACGCCCGCGTAGAGGCCCGCTGCTGGACGCACGCCCACGAGCTGCGCGTAGGCCAGGCCCTGGGGGATGAGCATCGCACCAATGGTGAGCGCCGAGAGCAGGTCCGCCCGGAACCAGCGGCGCTGATAGCCGCGTGCCTGCCGCAGGCCCGGCAGGCCTCGCCGCGCCGCCCACCATGTCCGCGCCACCAGGTCGCTCACCGCCCATCCCCTCGCGCTGGTGCCTCCGTGACACGCTGCGAACGCTGGGGCTGCTTCGCAACGCAAGGTCCGCGCCCGGGCGGCTCCTGGCATGGCCGCATGCCCCTGGGCGAATTGCGCGTCCGGAACACCGTCCCCATCCCTAGCTCGGAGACACCATCGACGGTGGGGCCGCGTGTGCCGGCCGGTCGCGCAAGCGCCAGCAACGGGCGCACGCGCTCTCCGGGGCGGGGCCCGTCCTGGGAGGAGCATCCTGATGCCAACGTCCGCCACCAGGTCCGCGGCCTCCTGGCTCTCGCGTGCCGTCCCCTTTCTCGAGTCGGTCCGTGGCTACCGCGCCACGTGGCTGAAGCGGGACACGGTGGGGGCGCTCACCGTGACAGCCCTCCTCATCCCAGAAGGGATGGCCTACGCGGAGCTGGCGGGCCTGCCCCCAACGGCCGCCTTCTACGCGGCCCCGGCGGGGCTGGTGCTCTACGCGCTCTTCGGCAGCTCGCGCCAGCTCATCGTGGCCGTGTCCGCGGCGGTGGCGGTGCTGTCCGCCGCGACCGTGGGCGCGCTGGCACAGGCGGGCTCGCCCCGCTTCGTCGTCCTCACGGCGGCCCTGGCTTTGATGGCGGGGCTCATCTCGCTGCTGGCGGGCGTGCTGCGGCTGGGGCGAATCGCTCAGTTCTTCTCCGCCTCCGTCCTCACCGGCTTCGTCTTCGGCCTCGCGCTCATCATCGCCATCAAGCAGGTCCCCAAGCTCTTTGGCGTCAAGGGAGGCGACGGCAACTTCTTCGAGCGGCTGTGGTTCCTCGTCACGCACCTGGGCAGCACGCACCTGGTCACGCTGCTCGTGGGGGCTGGCAGCCTCATCATGTTGCTGGCGTTGGACCGCGTGTCGAAGCGGCTGCCCGCGGCGCTGGTGGTGCTGGCGCTGTCCATCGTGGTGACGGCGCTGCTCGGCCTGGACGCGCGTGGGGTGAGCGTGGTGGGCAAGGTGCAGGCGGGGCTCGTCCCACCCCAGGTGCCGGACGTGGGGCTCGGGGATTTGCTGCGCCTCCTGCCCGGCGCGAGCGGAATCGCATTGGTGGCCTTCGCGGAGGCCATTGGCCCCGCGCGCATGCTCGCCGCGCGTCACGGCTACGAGGTGGATGCCAACCGTGAGCTGGTCGGTCTGGGCGCCGCCAACATGGGCGCCGGACTCTTCCAGGGATTCTCCATTGGTTGCAGCCTGTCCAAGTCCGCGGCCAATGACGCCGCCGGGGCCCGCACCGAGGTCTCAGCGATGCTGGCCGCGGGCTTCACGCTGCTGGTCGCCCTGTTCCTCACGCCTCTCTTCCGCCTGCTGCCCGAGGCCACCCTGGGCGCCATCGTGGTGGTCGCCGTTTCGGGGATGATGGACGTGCGGGAGATGCGGCGTCTGCACCGGATGCGGCGGGCCGACTTCCTCGGGGCGCTCGTGGCGCTCGTCGGCGTGCTCGCCCTGGACGTCCTGCCGGGCCTGCTGGTGGCGGTGGGCGTGTCGCTCTTCCTCACGGTGTACCGCGCCAGCGTGCCGCGACTGAGCGAGCTGGGCCGTGTCCCGGGAACGCTTGCCTTCGGCGACGTGCGGCACGCGCCGCGCCCGTTGACCGTTCCGGGCATGCTCATCCTCCGCCCCAACGAGGGCATCTTCTTCGCCAACGCCACGGCGCTGCGGGACGAAGTCATGACGCGGGTGCGGCATGCCGGGCCCTCCCTGCACGCGGTGTTGTTGGATATGGAGGTGACGGCGGACCTGGACGTCCCTGGCGCGGACATGCTCGCGGCGCTCCACGATGACCTGGCCCGTCGACGGGTGACGTTGATGCTGACGCGGGTGATGGCTCCCACGGGCCGGATGCTGGAGCGCACCGGGGTGACGGCGAAGGTGGGCGCGGAGCATCTCTACGCGCAGGTCCTGGACGCCGTGGTGGAGCATCTGGCCCGCGCCTCGGCGGCGACACCCGAGGCACAGGGGTTGGTGCGCGACGGCTTGCGACGGCTGCGCATGCTGGTGGAGGAGGCCAGCACCACGCTCGATGCGGACGAGGGCGCGGACCGCGAGCGGCTCCAGACGTTGGGCCGGCGCCTGGGCCGGGCCGAGTCCGCGCTGGGAGAAGAGAGGCCTGGGCCGCACTGAGGCGTGTACCCGAGCGCGCGGCGCGTCGCCGGGTGGCCCCTCAGAACCCAATCGCGGGCAGCGGAGGAAGGGGTTTCCCCTCCAGCGCCTGCTCCAGCGACTCCGCGTAACGGCGGATACCCGCGAGCCACGAGGCGTCCTTCTGACCCTGCTCCGTGGCCGCGAGGACGCGGTGCAGGGTCTCCCGAGCCGTCCGGCGCGTCTCTGCCTGTCGCGCGTGCTGGCCCACGGCTCCCGCCAGCCGCAGCAGCCGGAGCACGACAGCGGGTTCGGTGGCGCCGTAGCGAAGCGTCTGGTCCGTGACCAGGTCCAGGTAGTCGCGCAGCGACGGAGCGCGAAGGAAGACGCGAGGGCGCCCGGAGCTGTCTGGCACCACGCGGGGGCCCAGCCGCATCTGGCTCAGCTCGCACATCAAGAAGGTGAGCTGGTCCAACGCCTCCACCACGGTGTAGGGGTCGTTGATGCCCGGCGACAGCGCCTTGACGGCCACGTCCACCAACTGGCGCACGCCCAACGCGACGTCCGCGTCCTCGTCCCGCCAGCGGTCCGTGTGGATGGCTCGGAGCAGGAGGGCCTCGGCCACCTCGCACGAAGCAGGGGAGAGGCGGTCATCCGACGCGAACCAGCCCACCTCGCCGCCTTGAATCACCGGCTCTCCGATGGCCCGCTCCAGGTGGACGACGAGCCGCCGCGCCGTCGCCACCTCCAGCAGGCGCCGCGCATCCACGGAGACGACGAAGCCGTTCTGCTCGGCCCGAAGCGGCCACCGCCCGCCCGTGGGCGCCGGCACCTCGGCCGGCGCCTCCAGGTCCCCTGAGCGCAATCGCTCCAGCCTGCGCGCGACGCGCAGCGTGTCCACGCGCACCCGTTGGACGATGTTCTCCACGCGCATGGACTGGAGCGTATGGAGCACATGGAAGACGAGCGCGCCTTCACAGACGACGAGCAGCAACATGGCCAGACTGAGCGCCGGGCGCGGCGCGCGCTCGGCGCCCGCCACGAGCCCGAACTCGTGGGTGGCCACGAGGCAGAAGACGCTCGTGGCGACGAACACCGGGATGACCACGCGGATACCCGCGCCGTGCACGAAGTGGCGCAGCAGTCGCGGCGAGAACTGCCCAGCGGCGTTCTGCACCACGAGCATGGAGAGGGACAGGACGATGCTCAAGGACGTCAGCGCGATCCCCAGCACGGTGGAGAGCATGTCCCGCGCCTCCGAGGAGGTGGCCTGCCAGGCGACGCCGCGCAGAACCCTTGCCGCGAACACAGGTGGATCCACGAACACCACGCCCAGGCATGCCCCAACCACCGCGCCCACCACGGGCGTGAGCCACAACCGATGCCGCAGCCACCAACGGAGCGGCGGTGCATCTCGCGGAGGACCGGAACTGGGGACTCCACGTCCCAGGGCTGTGCGGGGGAGTGCCTGGATGCCCGCCATGCGCAGTACCTCCGCCACCGCACTGGCCCTGAGCCAGTGCGCTCAGACCGACCGAGCACGGCGGCCGGGCCTGCTTCCCGGCTCCGGCGACGGGGCTGCCCCTCAGAGACTGGGAACGCTCATGCCCGACGGCAAGGCGCACGCGAAGGCCCGGGGAACTGGGGCCCGACAGCCCCTACGCCCACCTAGAACTGCAGGTACACGTACGGCCGCGCCTCCACGGCGGACAGGTGGCGGATGCCCAGGCCGAGCACCACCAGCACCGCGGCGCGCACCGGCACGGGCATGCGGACGAAGAGGTCCGACGACACCGTGTAGAGCTTCATCGGCACGGCATGGAAGAAGACGGCCGCGGCCAGCATGCCCCACACCAGTGGGCTCACGTTGGCGATGCCGGGCACGCCCGCCATCATCCTTTCGTAGAACTCGCCCGCGTGCGCCATGTCCGCTGCCCGGAACACCACGCGCGTCAGCACGACGATGGTGAACGTCGTCAACATGCCCAGCGCCACGCGGGGGATGCCCGGGGACTCGGGCTTGCCCACCGACCACTCCCAGCAGCGCGACACACACAGCGCCACGCCGTGCACCGCGCCCCAGACCGCGAAGCGCCAGTCCGCCCCGTGCCACAGGCCGCCCAGCACCATCACCGTCATCAGGTTGAACAGCACGCGCGGTTTCGACACGCGGTTGCCGCCCAGCGGGCGGTACAGGTAGTCGCGCAGCCACGTGGACAGGCTCAGGTGCCACCGGTTCCAGAACTCGCCGATGTTCTTCGCCAGGTAGGGCCGGTTGAAGTTCTCCGGGAACTTGAAGCCGAACAGCGCCGCCACGCCAATCGCGATGTCCGAGTACCCCGAGAAGTCGTAGTAGAGCTCGAAGGTGTAGGCCACCGCCGCGACGATGCACTCCGCGGAGGCGTACTTCTCCGGCGCGGCGAAGACAGGGTCCACCAGCCCCGCGCCCAGCACGTCCGCGATGACCAGCTTCTTCACCAGGCCCACCGCGATGCGGAAGAGGGCGTGGCCACCGGCCTCGGGCGTGAGGCTCGGCGTCTGGCGGAAGTGCACCATCAGCTCCGACGCCCGGACGATGGGGCCACTCACGACGCGCGGGAAGAAGAGCAGGTACAGCAGGTGCTCGATGAACGAGTGCTCCGCGCTCGCCTTCTGCCGGTACACGTCCACCGTGTAGCTGATGGCCTGGAAGACGAAGAAGGACAGGCCCACCGGCATCAGCAGGTTGAAGGGCTCGGCGCGGACCTCGATGCCCCACGGCGCCAGAAGCGACAGCAGCGACTGCCGCAGCATCTCCAGGTACTTGAAGCCCGCGAGCAGGCTCAGGTTGGAGACGACCGACACCGTGACGAGCGCCTTGCGGACCCCCTGTGACTGCGCGCGGGCCATGCCCTTCACGCACAGGTGGTCCACCGTGACGCCCACCAGGAAGATGAGGATGGGGAAGGGCGTGAAGGCCGCGTAGAAGAAGAGGCTGGCCACCAGCAGCACGCCGATGCGCGGCCAGTAGTGCCGGTGCACCGCCCAATACAGGGCGAACACCGCGATGACGAAGACGAGGTACTGGACGCTGTGCGACAGCACGTCAGTTGTCCTCCACGCGCGAGGTGGGGCCCGCCTTCTTGTGGGCCTCGTACGCCGTGAGCAGCTCCCGGGAGAAGGCCCCCGCCAGCCGCGCGTAGCCTTCCGGTGTCAGGTGGACGCCGTCCGCGTGGCCCAGCGCGGGCTGCGTGCGCTGCCAGCGCAGCATGGAGCGCTCTCCACCCATGGCCGCGCGAGTCGACCAGTACGCGCACCCCGCGTCTTTCGCCACCTGCGGCAGCGTGTTCAGCACCGACGCCAGCGAGGGCGCCTCGCTCCACCGGCCGTTGGCGTCCTGCGTGAGCCGGTCCGTGGGGCCCATCACCAGGCACTCCGCGTTGGTGGCCTTGCGCAGGCGCGTCAGCATCTCCGTGTAGTCCCGGCGCAGCGCCGAGGCGTCCAGGTCTGTCCGACCCGCCTCGTTGGTGCCGTACCAGAACACGAGCAGGTCCGGCCGCCGCGACGCCAACTGCGCGTCCACCGACGCCGCGTCCATGGCCCCCAATGTCGAGGCCGTGGCACCGGGAAGGCCCAGCGCGTCGTACACGACGCCCGGCGTGTCGTATTCCAGGGACGCCCCCAGCACCGTGACGTTGCCGTCCTTCGGCGCCGTCACCTCCACGGTGTGCGAGGACCCCGTGACGGGGAACGAGCGGATGCGCACGGTGGGCTCGGTCAACGGCTCCGGCGGAGGCGCGTCCGGCGGCAGCAGCTCGCCGTCAATCGCGATGTCCGGCGCGCGCACGTCCGGCGCGTCCAGCGCGTACAAATCCAACCGGCCCGAGGACTCCTTCGCCTCCGGGCAGTCCTTGCAGAACTGGATGCGCAGCTTCGCGCCCGGACCGCCCACGGCGCGGATGCCCGTCAGCCCCCACAGGCCCCCGGGGGGGGCGTCCTTGGCGGCGTCCTCGATGGTCCAGTCCCCCTCCAGCGCGCGCGTCACGCCCGCGGGCTCCAGGCGGGGGGAGGCCTTGCCGGCGGCGATGAAGCCCCGGCCCGCGGCGCCGAAGCGCTTCGTCAGCACCTCGCGCACCGCGTCCGTGAAGTAGTGCGACGCGGTGTGCGAACCACCCAACTGCGCGACGCCCACGCGAAGGGCCTCGCCCGCCTCGCGGCGCTTCAGCTTGTCGAACGTGCGCGCCAGCGCGGTGTCCGCGTTCTGCAGGCCGGCCGGGTCCACCACGGCCACCAGCGGCGCCCGGCTCTTCGCGAACGCACGCTGGAGGGACAGGTCGAAGAGGTGGCCCAGCAAATCCGAGCCCCGGGCGCGCGGGTGGACAAGGTCGTCCAGCATCAGCCCTTCCTCGAGCCAGCGCAGCGCGGAGCCCTCGCCGCCCATGGCGGCATAGGCGTCCCAGAACGCGCAGCCGGCCGCGCGGGCCTCCTCGCGGTAGATGGCGCCAATCTCCTGGGTGCCCCGGCGTGACACCACCTCGCCGCTCATGGTGCGCACGCCCGCGTCGATGGGGGCCATCAGCAGGCACGCGGCGTTCGGCACGTTGGTGCGCACGCGAGACATCAACTCCTTTATCTGCGCGCGCACCTCGTCCAACGTGGTGCGGTCTCGCGAGTAGAAGAAGGCCTCGTTGCCGCCCACCATCATCACCACCAGGGACGGCTTGCGCTGGCGCAACTGCGCGCGGAAGGCGGCGGGCTGGGCGCGCAGGTACACCTCCGCCATTCCGCCCAGCAGGCCCACCGTGTCGTAGACGACGCCCGGCGCGCCCGACTCCAGCGTCATGCCGTGCAGCTCCACCTTGCCGGACGTGGTGAGCGTCAGCGACTTCGCGCCCTGCGGCAGGGTCACGCGGGCGAAGGCCGCCTCCGACTTGTTCTTGGAGAAGCCTCGCGTGTGGATGCGCTGGAGCGGCTTGCCGTCCACGGAGAACTGCACGGAGCCACTGGCGGGCTGCGCCAGGAAGAAGAGCTCCGCCACGCGCGAGCCCTCCACGTCATAACGCGTGCTCTGGGAGCCCTTCTCCGAGCTGAAGGCCACGCCGGTCCAGCCCACCCGGTCGCGAGGCCACTTGGAGTCCACCAGCCGCTCGATTTCCCAGCCGTCCGAGCCTCGGCCCGAGCGCGTCCAGCGGCCCGCGCTGGCGGGGCGGGTGATGAAGAGGAAGCCCTTGCCGCCCGCGCCGAAGCGCTCCTGGAGCCGGTCGCGCACCAAATCAGTGATGTGGTCGGAGGCGACCAGCGAGTCGCCCAGGTGCACCACACGCACCGGCGTGCGCCGGGCGTCCTCGCGCAGCTCGGCCAGGGCCCGGGTGTAGGGCGCCAGTCCGTCCTCCAGGCAGCTCCCGTCTGGCCCCGCCTTGCGGCAGTTCAGCTCGATGTCCACGTGCTGGGAGCCCATGCGCTCGCGCAGGGCCTCCAGGTCCTTCGCGCGGGCCAGGGTGGGGGCGCTCAGCTCCTCCAGGCCGATGCCCGGCGTGGTGGGAACGGCGGGCAAAGGCTCCGCCACCAGGGCACCGGCGTCGGCGGGCTCCGCCTCTTCCGTCTCTGCCGGCGGGCGTTTGGCGGCGCCCGCAGCCGCCGTCATCACTTCTCCGGGCGGACGCGTGGCGCGACCGCCCGACAGCGAGGTCGGCAGGACGAGCGCCACCAGCTTCTCGGGCAGGGGACCCCGCTGGAGACTCGGGAGGGGCCGGAGGGCGTCTGGGACCGGGGCAAGCGACAGCCCCAACGCCAGTGCGACGGTGAGGATGAGCGTCAGCCCGGTGGATCTGGCCTTGAGTAAGTCCAACAGCGCGGCATGAGACTGGCTTTTTGGTGGCGGGTCAAAACTCTCACCTCCCTTCGTGGCTTTGCCGTCTGGAGGGCGGGCAGGCGAGTCCCTCTTTCCCGGCGAGGCTGAAACGGTATGGTGCGCCGCCATGGCCGCCGGCTGGGTCCGGGGCCTTCAGGAGTGCAACACCCGCAATGGCCCTCTACCCCGTCATCATGGCCGGAGGTTCCGGCACCCGTTTCTGGCCGCTGTCCCGTCAGGCGCGGCCCAAGCAGTTCCTGCCGCTGGCTTCCAAGCTGCCGCTCATCACCGACACGTCCGCGCGCCTCAAGGGGCTCGCCTCGGTGAAGGACACCTTCATCGTCTGTGGCCCCCTGCACGCGAAGGCCGCGGCGAAGCTGGTGAAGGGGCTGCCCAAGGCGAACCTCCTGGTGGAGCCGGTGGCGCGCAACACCGCGCCCGCCATCGCCCTGGCGGCGGTGCAGGTGGCCGCGCGCGACCCCAAGGGCGTCATGGTGGTGCTGCCTTCCGACCACCACGTGGCGGACGTGCCCGGCTTCAAGCGCACGCTCGCGGACGCGGCGGACCTGGCGGAGGCGGGGCACATCGTCACGCTGGGCATCAAGCCTTCGCGCCCGGAGACGGGCTACGGCTACATCCAGGTCGGCGAGGCGCTGGAGGGCGGTGGCCGCAAGGTGCAGGCCTTCAAGGAGAAGCCCGACCTGGAGACGGCGCGCGGTTACATGTCCTCCGGTGACTACCTGTGGAACGGCGGCATCTTCGTCTTCCGCGTGGACGTCATCCTGGAGGCGTTCGCGAAGCACATGCCGGAGATGAAGAAGGGCCTGGACGCCCTGCGCAAGGCCGCGGGCAAGCGGACCTTCGGCGCGGTGCTGAAGAAGGTGTTCCCGAAGCTGCCCTCCACCTCCATCGACTACGGCGTCATGGAGAAGGCCTCCAACATCGCGGTGCTGCCGGGGGACTTCGGCTGGTCGGATGTCGGCTCGTTCGCGGCGATTCCAGAGGTGCGCCCCGCCGACGCCAACGGCAACGTGGTGTCCGGCAACCTCGCGGTGGTGGTGGACTGCCACAGCTGCGTGGTGCTGGCCGACAAGCGCCCGCTGTCCGTGGTGGGCCTCACCGACATGGTGGTGGTGGACTCCGGCGACGCGGTGCTCGTGGTGCCGAAGGACAAGAGCCAGGACGTGCGCAAGGTGGTGGAGGCGCTCAAGGCTCGCAAGCTGACGAAGTACCTGTAGGCGTCCAGGTGGGGCCGGGTGCGCTGGAGAAACGCCCGGTTCCTACCCTGGAAGAATTACCGGCCGCGAACCCCTGATTCACCGGTGACCTCGGTCAGTTGGGGGCTTGCTCTGTTGATGAGTGGACAAGGGGCCTCTGCACGCCGGTTGCAAGGCCACCACCGCTTGCCCCGCTCCGGGGCGACAGAGGGTGGTGGGGTATGGCCTGCATGCGGTGTGACGTGGACCATCCGGCCGGGGCGTCTTGCCCGGAGGTGCATGACGGCGTCGCCGTGTCAGCGAGCTGCCTGGAGGGACAGCGGCACGGGCCGCTCGTCTTCCGGCGCTGGTTGGGGGCGGGGGCGCTGGGCACGGTGTACCTGGCGGAGTATCTCCCCACGGGGCACCGCTTCGCGGTGAAGGTTTTGCACCCGCACCTGGCGGCGCAGCCGGCCATGCAGCGCCGCTTCTACGCGGAGGCGCATGCTTTGCGCGAGCTGGTCCACCCGCACGTGGCCCGCGTGCTGGACGCGCGCCCGGGGCCCGGCGGTCTGCCGTGCCTGCTGATGGAGTACGCCGACGGTGAGTCCTTCTCCCGTCTTCCCATGCCGCTGGCGCCCGTGGAGGCGGTGGAGCTGCTGGGGCAGACGCTGGAGGCCGTGGAGTCCGCGCACGCGCGCGGGCTCATGCACTGGGATTTGTCCGCGGACAACCTCGTCCTCACGCGGGATGCGCGGGGGGAGCGCCGGGTGAAGGTGCTCGACTTCGGCGCCAGCGCCATCCTCAGCTCCAGCCTGTCTCCCGAGGAGCGGGCGCGCGGCATGGTGGTGGGCTCGCCGGCCTTCATCGCACCCGAGCAGTGGTCCGGTGAGGTCGTGGACGGCCGCGCGGACGTGTATGCGCTAGGCGTGGTGGGCTACCTGCTGCTCACCGGGAGGCTGCCCTTCGGCATCGGCCGCGCGGGGGAGCTGGCGCCTCCGGAGCCGCATGTCCTCAATCCCAGCGTGCCGCCCGCGCTGTCCGCGGTGCTGCTGCGGGCCCTGGCGCCGCGGCCCGCCGAGCGCTTCCCGGATGCCCGCGCGTTCCGCGAGGAACTGGCGCGCTGCATGGACCCGCGTGCCCGCGCGGCGGAGCGCGAGGCGGCGCTGGTCGACGACGTGGAGTTGCTGGTGGACATCGACATCACGTTCGATGAGGACGCAGCGCCCGTGTCCCAGGCGCCCATCCTGCTGCTGCCGGAGATGCGCGCGCCAGAAGGCAACGTCACCATCTTTGGCCAGGCGATTCCGGAGGACGGTGCCACGCCGCTGCACCTGGCGCTGCGGGCGGCGGCCCATGCGGAGCCGGTGCTGGAGGCGCCGGCCCCGCGCGTCGCCGCGCCCGAGGGGTTGGACGTTCGCGTGAGTCTCGCGGAGGGCTGGACGCGGGTGGTGGCCAACGACGTGTCGGTGGATGGCTTCTTCGCCGCGTGGGAGGGCGCGCTGCCGCCGCTGGCCGCGCGCCTGGGCGTGGAGCTGTCCTTCGCGGGGCGCACCGTGACGTGCGAGGGCGACGTCGTCCGCCATGTCACGGGAGACGAGGCCCGGACCTGGGGCGTGGCCGCGGGCGCGTTCATCCACTTCGCTGAGCCCGCACCGGCGCTGTGCCAGTGGGTGGCGTGGATGCTGGAGGAGGGGCGCCGGCCGGAGCCGCGTCCCGATGGGGAGCTGGCGCGGCTGCTCGCCCGGGCCGCGGAGGCCGCGAAGGACCCTTATGTCCTGCTGGGCGCGCGGCCCGACGCCGACTTCGAGGAGATTCGCCGCCGGGCCAGCGCCGCCCTGCGCCGGCTGGAGGGCTTCCGCGTCCGTCCGCTGCCGTCCGGGCAGCGCCGCGCGCTGGAGGCGCTGCGGGGGCGGGTGGAGTCCGCCCGCCGCACCCTGGGCGAGCCGCTCAGCCGCGCCGGCTTCGACGCCGTTCGGGGCAACCTGCCGGGGCTGGCCCGCTGCGTGGAAGCAGGGCTGCCGGACGAGGAGGTGGAGCCCCTGCGCCACGCCTTCCTGTCGGCCCGGCCGGGCTCGGAGGCCCAGGCCCGGGCGCTCTTCACCCAGGGACACGCGCTGGAGGTGCAGCGGGCCCTGCGCGCCGCCCTCTCTCGCTATGCGAGCGCGCTGGCGTTGGATCCACTCAACGTGTCGTGGCTGCGGCACTACCAGGAGCTGCGCCAGCGGGCACAGGGGCTGACGCCTTCCATGCCCCTCGTGCTTCACGAGGGGACCATGGCCCCTGCGGCCCTGCTTCCGTAGCGCGGGGGCTTTTTCCGGCCCCTTGGCCCTCCAACGGGCCAGGGACGCACTCGGGTCGGGTGCCCCCCTGGCCCGCGCTCGTGTAGAGTCCGCCGCCCTCTGCCATGCCCTCCGTCGTCACGGGGGCGGGGACACCTTCATGAACGCGCACATCTTCCGCGAATACGATATCCGAGGCTTGGTCGATAAGGACCTCACCACCGAGGTGGTGGAGCTGCTGGGCAAGGGCCTGGGCACCATCATCCGTCGCCAGGGCGGGCGCTCCATCGCGGTGGGCCGCGACTGCCGCGAGTCCTCCACCCGCTTCCGGGACGCGCTCTGCGCGGGCCTCACCTCCACGGGCCTCAATGTGTTCGACGTGGGCGTGGTCCCCACGCCGCTGACGTACTTCGCCGCCAACACCCTGCCGGTGGACGGCCTGGCGATGATTACCGGCAGCCACAACCCGCCCGAGTACAACGGCTTCAAGATTGGCGCGGGGAAGACGACCTTCCACAGCCACGAGATTCAAGCCCTGCGCAAGCTCATCGAAGCGCGGGACTTCGAGGTGTCTCCCAAGCCGGGCACCGTGACGCCGTACGACATCATCACGCCCTACAACCACTTCGTCCGCCAGACGGTGAAGGTGGGCCGCAAGGGGATGCGCATCGTCATCGACGCCGGCAACGGCACGGGCGGCGCCATCGCGGTGCCGCTGTTCGAGAGCATGGGCTTCGACGTGGTGCCCCTGTTCTGTGAGATGGACGCGACGTTCCCCAACCACCACCCGGACCCGACGGTGGTGGAGAACCTGGAGGACCTCATCGCGGCGGTGAAGCGCGAGAAGGCCGAGGTGGGCATCGCCTACGACGGCGACAGCGACCGCATCGGCGTCATCGACGACCAGGGCAACATCCTCTGGGGCGACCAGTTGATGGTGCTCTTCAGCCGCTACGTGCTGAAGGAGAGCCCGGGCGCGGCCATCGTCGGCGAGGTGAAGTGCAGCTACACGCTGTACGACGACATCGCGAAGCGCGGCGGCAAGCCCATCATGTGGAAGGCCGGGCACTCGCTCATCAAGTCGAAGATGAAGGAGACGCAGGCGGAGCTGGCAGGAGAGATGAGCGGCCACATCTTCTTCAAGAACCGCTACTTCGGCTTCGACGATGCCATCTACTCCACCGCGCGCCTGCTGGAGATTCTCACGCACGAGAAGGCGACCATGTCGGAGCTCCTGTCCGACGTGCCGAAGACGTACGCCAGCCCGGAGCTGCGCTTCGACACGAAGGAAGAGAAGAAGTTCGAGATGGTGAAGCGCGCCACGGAGACGCTGCGCGACGCGGGCCACGACATCATCGACGTGGACGGCGTGCGCGTGACGTTCCCCGACGGCTGGGGCCTCATCCGTGCCTCCAACACGCAGCCCATCCTGGTGCTGCGCTTCGAGGCCAACACGCCCGAGCGCCTCAAGGAAATCCAGGCCCTCATCGAGGGCACCGTGGAGAAGGTCAAGGTCGAGGTCGGGGGCTGATATGACGACGCCGCGCATCCTCGCCATCAGTGGCAGCCTCCGGACGGGGAGCTTCAACCGTCAGCTCCTGGCCATTGCCGTTGCCCACGCCCGCTCGCTGGGCGCGGAGGTGGACGTGGTGGACCTCAAGACGCTGGAGCTCCCCCTCTACGACGGCGACGTGGAGGCCAAGGCCCTGCCCGCTCCCGTGGAGGAGCTGCGCGAGCGGCTGGGCAAGGCCCAGGGCCTGCTCATCGCCAGCCCGGAGTACAACTCTTCCATTCCGGGCGGCCTGAAGAACGCCATCGACTGGGTGTCCCGCCCGCCCGGCAGGCTCTTCCAGGAGAAGTGGGTGGCGATGATGGGCGCCACGCCCGGCGTCTTCGGCACCGCGCGCATGCAGCCGCACCTGCGGCAGGTGATGGCCTCCGTGGGGGCGCACGTGCTGCCCACGCAGGTGCACATGGCCCGCGTGTCGGATGCCTTCACTCCGGACGGGAAACTCAAGGACGAGGCGCGCCAGAAGGAAGTGGAAGGGCTGGCGGCCGCGTTGGTTTCCAAGCTGAAGCCCTGAGAGGACGCGCTCATGCCAACGCTCGGAATCGACCTGGGGGGGACCTTCGCCCGCGCCGCCGTGGTGGACGAGGTTGGCAAACTGATCGCCTCCTCGAAGGTGGCTTTGGTGGAGCGCAGTCCCTCGGGGGTCGTGGAGACCATTGCCCAGGCGGCCTCGGACGCGGTGATGGCCGCCGGTGTGCCGCTGGGCGCGTGCGGTGTGGCGGCCGCCGGGCAGATTCACAAGGACTCGGGCGTGCTGTCGGTGGCTCCCAATCTGGGCTGGCGCAACGTGCCGCTGGGCGCGCTGCTCACGGACCGGCTGGGCCAGCCGGTGCGCGTGGTGAATGACCTGGCCGCGGCGGCCTGGGGCGAACTCCACGCCGGCGCGGGTCGGGGCTCCCAGGACATGCTGGTGGTGTTCGTGGGCTCGGGTGTGGGGAGCGCCATCATCGCGGGCGGACGGCTCGTAGATGGCGGTGGCGGTGTGGCGGGCGAGTTGGGCCACATCAAGGTGGTTCCCGGCGGGCGCCGCTGCGGCTGTGGTGAGCTGGGGTGTCTGGAGGCCTACGCCGGTGGCCACAACCTCATCGCGCAGACGCGGGAGTTGCTCGCCAGCGGTGGTGCGCCGGAGGTGGCGCGGCTGACGGGCGGAGACCCGGCGCGCATCACCCCGGTGACGTTGGAGCAGGCGGCGGAGGCGGGCGACGTGGCGGCCGGTGAAGTCTACGCGCGGGCGGCGCAGTTCCTGGCCCTGGCCGTGGCCAACCAGGTGACGATGCTCAACCCGGCGCGGCTGGTGCTGGGTGGCGGCGTGCTGAGACACTGCCCGGGCCTGCGGCGCCGTGTGGAGGAGGGCGTGCGCGCCTGGTCCTCCACCACGTCGCGCGAGGGCCTGCTCATCGCGGACGCGGAGTTGGGAGACGACAGCGGTCTGATTGGCGCGGCGTTGCTGGTGAAGTAGTCCGCGCCCCTTTCCGGAGGAGGAGGCATTCCATGGCCGAGCACAAGGGCATCGTCACGTTCAAGGGGCAGCCGGTGACGCTGGTGGGGGACGAGGTGAAGGTGGGCGACGCCGCTCCGGACTTCACCGTCTTCAAGGGGCTCAACGACGCCGTGCGGCTGTCGGACGTGAAGGGCAGCGTGGTGGTGGTGAGCGTGGCGCCCAGCGTGGACACGCGGGTGTGCGCGGCGCAGCTTCGCGCGTTCAACAAGGAAGCCACGGCGCTGGGGCCGGACGTGAAGGTGTGGTTCGTCACGCTGGACCTGCCCTTCGCGCTGGGGCGCTTCATCGGCGCCGAGGGCATCCAGAACGTCACCACGCTGTCGGACTACAAGGACCGCGAGTTCGGTGAGAAGTACGGCGTGTACATGAAGGAGCTGGGGCTGCTCGCGCGCAGCACCTTCGTGGTGGACCGTGAGGGCAAGGTCGTGTTCCGGGAGATCGTCCCGGAGATGACGCACGAGCCGGACTACGACGGCGCGATGAAGGCGGTCCGCGCGGCGCTGTGATGGAGGTTCAGTCGCGCTCCGGCGGTTTCCATCGCCGCAGCGCGGTCTGCTTCTCGTAGGGCTGGGGCGACGGGTAGGTGATGAACTCGATGATGGTGCCCCAGGGGGCCCGGGCGTAGCAGAAGGCATTGCCCGGGCCTTTCTCCAGGGCTGGCAGTTCGTGGGGGCTCGAGAAGACCTCGCCCCCCGCCGCCTGGAAGCGCGCGAGCGCTGTGTCCATGTCGTCCACGTAGACCGCCAGGTGCTGGATGCCCAGGTCGTTGGGGCGGGCCGGTGGGCGCTGCTCGGGGGCCGCGTATTCGAACAACTCGAGGCTGGGGCCGTTGCCGAGCCGGAGTAGCCGCATCGCGCGGATGCTGGAGCCGGGGAGGAAGCGCAGGCGCCGTTGCAGGTCCTCGCCTTCCTGGGGCGGCTGGCCTTTCGCCAGGCTGTCGTAGAGGACTTCGGCGCCAAGGGCTTCGATGAAGAAGGCCGTTGCCGCTTCGAGGTCCGGCACCGTCACGCCGACATGGTCGATGCCGCGTACTCCTGCTCCTGGAGAGGTCGAAGGCATGGCGCGCACGCTCCTGAATGGGATGGAACGCGAGACTGCTGGGCTGCTCCACGGTGCGGCCATGTGAAGTGCCGAGTCAATGTGCGGTGTCCCTTGGGGCGGGCCGGTGTTCATTCATGGGCGGGCCATGCCTCGGCACGAGAAACCCCGTCCAGGTGCATTGCGGCACCGGGACGGGGCGGGGTGTGGGTGAAGCAGGCTGCGGAGCGACTACAGCGTGGGCGTGCCGACGCGGTTGCTGCAGTACGCGCTGGAGCCGCAGGTGGTGCCGACGGTGGTGTACCAGGCCGTCTTGCGCGTGCCGTACTGGCGGTTGTCCGCGTGGACGTGCGCGCCCGTGGAGTTACCCGTGGAGCCCACGAGCCCCAGCGCGCAGCGGTCGCACGTCTTGGAGCCCGACGACACGTTGGAGTTCAGGTGGAGCTGGCGGAAGTCCCAGCCGCTGCCGCCCGTGACGACGTAGTAGTTACCCGCGCCGCCGTTGCAGCTCGTGCCGCCGCTGCAGTTGTTCGCACAGCCGCCGTAGTAGGCGTAGTAGCGGCTGACGTTGATCATCCCGCGGTGGTTCCACACGCTGCAGGTGCCGTTGCTCATGTCGAGCGCGTTGTGGCTGCTGCCCGAGCACGAGTAGTACGTCGTGGAACCCACGCGCGCGGCGGTGTCACAGATGGGACCCACGGCCGTCGCGGCCGTGACAGAGGTGGCCCAGCCCGCGGCGGCGAGCACCAGGCCCGCCATGGTCAGCTTCATCGTCTTCATCAAGAGACTCCCTCGTTGGTGTAGCGCTGCGTACTGCGGTGAAGCAGGGGTCACCTCCGGCGGCGCTGCTTCTCGCGCAGCACCAGCTCCCACTCCTGGAGGTTGAGCTTCAGGACGGACACCCAGGCGTCGATTTCCGCGTCCATGGCGCGGTCCACGCCGCGCAAGGACTCCAGCACGGGCACCGCGTGGGCCTGCCCCAGCCGGGCAATCCCCTGGAGCGCCGCCTTGCGCACCGCCGGGTCCTTGTCTTCGCGGAACAGGTCCACCAGCGAGCCCCGCGCGCCCGCGGACGCACCGCCGGGCACGCCGCCCAGCGCCGTGGCCGCCGCCGCGCGCAGCTCCGGGTTCTCCGCGCGGAGCTGGCGCGTCACCTGCTCCACCGCCTCGTGGCCCACGGCCTCCATGGAGACCTCGCGCAGCAGCTTCGCCGCCACCGCCGGGTCCTCCGACGCCGTCGCCACCGACACCGCCGCCTCCGACACCCGGCGGTCATGGCCGCTGTAGACGTCCGCGCTCTCGGAGACGATGTTGTCCGCCACCGCCGCGCGCACCTCGGGGGACGCGTCGCGCACCAACTGCTCGTACGTCACCACGCCGCCGTTCTTCTCCATGAACTCGACGGAGGGCACGCCGCGCAGGCCCCGCACCGCCGCCGCGCGCAGCGCCGGGTCCGCATCCCCGGTGGCCCGGGCGAGCAGCGGCTGGATGAGGCCGGGGTTCTCCGCGTTGCTCGCCTTGGTGGCCAGCGCCGCGCCCAGGGCCTCCAGCACCTCCGGGTCTCTTTCTCCGTGCAATGCCGCCAGCAGTGACTCCGCGGGCATGGCGAGCGCGGCTTCCTTCAACCGCATCTTCACGTAGCGCTTCAGCGCGGGGGAGCCGTTCTTCATCGCCACGCGCACGTCGTCCAGCATGCCCTGCACCGTGCATTGCGCGGGGCGGAGCGTCGCCTCGGCGCGCGCCGTCACGGGAGTCAGGGACGAAAGGGCCACCAGGAGCGCCGCGCGCCCCATTCGCTTCATCGACAGGGGGGACATCAGTGCGGCGCTCCTTCTTCGACCAGGCAGTTGTGGTGCTCGCGCTTGCCCAGCCAGATGCGGGCGAAGTCCACGGTGCCCGACGCGTAGAGGGCTTGGAACTCCAGGTAGTCCTGCGTGAAGCGCGGGTCCTTCGCGGCGAACTGCTCCAGCATCGGCAGCGCCTTGTCGCCACCCGCGCGCACGGCGAAGCGGAAGATGGCCCAGCGCACGCAGAGGTCATGTTCGGCCAGGAAGGCGGCGCGGAGGATCTCCATCGCCTTCTCCGGCTCGCTGGTGACGCCCAGCCGGAAGGCCGCCATCTCCCGCACGTCCCGCTCGCGGTCGCTGGAGAGGATGCGCTTGAGCGAGTCGAAGGACTCCGCGCCGATGACGGGGTTCGAATACGACGGCATCTCCAGCGCGAGCAGCCGCACGGCCATGTCGTCGGACGTGCCGCCGATGTCCAGGAGCTCCTTCCAGTAGGGCTCGAAGGTGCCGGTGCGCTCGTAGTCCTCCTTCATCACCCGGCCCAGCGTGCGCGTGGCCACCCATGCGGTGGAGTCCAGCGTCTCGTCCAGCGCCAGCTTCTTGAGTCGCTGGATGTCTCCCGGCGCCAGCTTCCGTTGCGTCTCCAGCGCGTCCAGCGCGGCGGAGCGCGTCTGCAAAGGCGCACCTGGGTCCTCGCCCAGCTTCATCAGGCTCTGCGCCACCTGCGGCGCATGCACCGCGGGCGCGGCCTTCAGTGCGTCCATGTAGATGCCCAGTTCCGGTCCGCTGGCGCCCTTGGCCCACTCCAACACCTGGAGCGCGCGGGCCGCGTCGTTGCCCACCAGCTCCGTCAGCCGCTCCTGGAGGTATGCCGCCAGGTACCGGTCTCCGTTTCCGATGGCCGTCGTCAGCGCCTTCCGGAACGAGTCCATGGACACCGTTGCGTCGAAGGCATGCAGGCCGTCCCAGCACCCAGGCATGGGGATCTGCTCCACCGCGGGCTCGGGCTCCGAGGGCGTGGCGCCTGGGGTGCCGACACCGGGCGTGCCGCGAGGGCCGGAGGCCGCCGAGGCGGTGGGCTCGGTCAATACGGGCTCACCGGGAAGAGAGGGGCCAGTCCGTGGCCACAGCAACGCCACGGCCGCCGCGACCAGCAAGACGCCTGCGGCCACGGTCCAACGAAGGTTTCTGGAAGTCATCAGGGGAGGGGGCGAATCAGTGAATCCTGCGAATTCTTGGATACTTTGAATTTGAGGGCCTTGGCAATGGGGCCCCCCAGAACTCAGCCTGCGCGTCGCGTCATCGCTTCAAGGGAGACAGAAATGTCCACTGCACGCACGGTTCGAATGGGTGTCATTGGCGCGGGCTTCGCGCGCACCACGCAAATCCCCGCGCTGCGCGCATTGCCGGGCGTGGAGGTGGTGAGCCTGGCCAGTGCGCGGCGCGAGAAGGTGGAGGAGGCGGGCCGGCAGTTGGGCGTGTCACATGTGACGACGGATTGGCGTGAGGTGGTGTCACGGCCGGATGTGACGTGCGTGTGCATCTCCACGCCGCCCGCGCTGCACCGGGACATCACCCTGGCCGCGCTGGAGGCGGGCAAGGCGGTGCTGTGTGAGAAGCCCACCGCGTTGGATGCGAGGGAAGCGGAGGCCATGTGGCACGCGGCCCGTGAGCGGCGTGTCCTGGCGCTGCTGGACCATGAGCTGCGCTTCCTCCCTGCGCGGCAGCGGATGCGAGCGCTGCTGCGTTCCGGTGAGCTGGGCGCGGTGCGCGGCGCGCGTGTCTTCTATCGCAACGACAACCGCGCCTCGCCGGAGCGGCCGTGGGACTGGTGGTCGGACGCGTCGCAAGGAGGCGGCCTCCTGGGCGCCATCGGCTCGCACGCGGTGGACACGCTGCGCTTCATGCTGGGCGCCGAGCCCGACGAGGTGCTGGGCGAGCTGGCCACGCACACGCCCGAGCGGCCCGATGCGCTCACGGGACAGTCGCGCCCGGTGACGAGCGACGACGAGGCGCGGCTGCTGCTCCGCTTCGGTGCGACGACAGCCGCAATCGAGATGTCGATGGTGTCCTCCGGCAAGCCCGTGCACGGCGTCGAGGTGTCCTGCGCGCGCGGGGGCCTGCGCGTGGAGGGCCGCGAGCTGTGGCGCTCCACGGTGGGGGCACGTGCCTGGGAGCGGGTAGCGCTTCCCGAGGAACCGCCGCTTCCACCCGGCCTGCCAGACAACGAGTGGGCGCGCGGCTTCCTGCTGTTGGCCGGTGCGCTGACGCAGGCCCTGCGCGAAGGCCGCGCCTCGGTGGAGGACGCGGCCACGCTGGAGGACGGCTGGCGCAACCAACGGGTGTTGGATGCGGCTCGGCGCTCACATGCGGAGCGCCAGTGGATTCGCCTGTCCTCCGGGCCGTAAGTGCTTCCCTCCCATCCCGGAGGACACGGCGGGCTTCAGGGCGACCGTCTCAGGAGGAGAGTGAAGCCTCCTTTGTTTCACAATCACTTGCGCCTCCCGGACCCATTGCTCGTTGCAGAGTGATTGCAGTGGCAGTGCCAATGAAAGGCGTCCTCGAGGTGCGGAAGTTCGTGGGGGGATTCAACCTGGGCCCGACTTCACGGGCGCCTTTCTTTCCCTCTCGGTCCGGAGCAATGGCCCTGGAGGGCCGTGTGATGTCCACCCGCCCACTGCCCAGGTGGAGATGCGCGCGACCGTTGCCAGATTGCATCGGAAGGAGCCACCGGATGAAAGACCAGCCCGCCGCACCCGAACGACCGGATGCACCAGCGCCCGCCGGGCCGCCTGCTGGCACGAAGCCCCCGTGGCACGCGCTGCCACCGGACCAGGTGCTGACGTCGCTCGGGAGTACGGCCGAAGGGCTGACGGACGAGGAAGCGCGCGAGCGGCTGTCGCGTCATGGGCCCAACGTGCTGGAGCGCGCCCAGGGGGATGGCCCGCTGAAGCTGCTGTGGCGGCAGGTGAACAGCCCCTTCATCTGGGTGCTCATCGCCTCCGCGGTGCTGGCTGTCATCATGGGGAAGGTGACGGACGGGCTGGTGGTGGCCGCGGTGGTGGTGCTCAACACCCTCATCGGCTTCGTGCAGGAGTACCGCGCGGGGAAGGCCATTGAGTCGCTCAGCCGCATGGTGCCGGAGAACGCCACGGTGATTCGCGCGGGCCGCAAGCTGCGGGTCCCCGCGGCGCAGGGCGTGCCGGGCGACGTCATGGAGCTGGCGCCGGGTGACAAGGTGCCCGCGGACATGCGGCTGCTCTCCGCGCGCAACCTCACGGTGGAGGAGGCCGCGCTCACGGGCGAGTCCGTGCCCGCGCAAAAGGCCGTGGCGCCCGTGCCGGAGGAGGCGGAGTTGGGGGACCGGGCCAGCCTGCTCTTCGGTGGCACCCTGGTGACGTCCGGCTCTGCCACCGCGGTGGTGGTGGCCACCGGGCAGGCCACCGAGCTGGGCCGCATCTCCACGCTGCTCCGCGAGGCCACCGACCTCCAGACACCGCTCACCAAGGCGCTGGCCGTCATCGGCAAGTACATCACCCTGGGCATCCTGGTGATCTCCGCCGCGCTGCTGGGGGTGGGGTTGGTTCGTGGCTACGCGGTGAGCGAGGCCGTCGTGGTGGCGATTACGCTGGCTGTCGCCGCCATTCCAGAAGGACTGCCCGCCATCGTCACCATCGCCCTGGCCATTGGAGTGCAACGCATGGCCGCCCGGCGCGCCGTCATCCGCAAGCTGCCCGCGGTGGAGACGTTGGGCAGCACCACCGTCATCTGTACGGACAAGACGGGCACGCTCACCCGCAATGAGATGACGGTGCAGGCCTTGTGGACGACCCACGGGCGCTACGCGCTCAGCGGCGTGGGCTACTCCCCCAAGGGGGCGCTGACGCGGGGAGGCCCGCCGTTGGAGGCGCCGCCGCCAGACGTGTGTGAGCTGCTGCTGGCGGGCGCGCTGTGCAACGACGCCGCGCTCCAGCCCCGCGATGGACAGTGGGACATGACGGGCGACCCCACCGAGGCCGCGCTGTTGGTGGCGGCGGAGAAGGTGGGCATGCACGTGGACGACGCCCGGCAGGCGCACCCTCGCGTGGACGCCATCCCCTTCGAGTCGGAGAACCAGTTCATGGCCACCCTGCACGATGACGGGAAGGGCGGCCGCCGCATCCTGCTCAAGGGGGCGCCGGAAGTCGTCCTGCGCCGCTGCGCCCTGGAGGACGGCTGCTCGTCCAGCTCGGTGCTGGCGGAGGTGGACGGCCTGGCGCGGCAGGGCATGCGCGTGCTCGCGGTGGCATACCGGGAGGTGACGGTGTCACACGTCGCGTTGCGCATGGAGGACGTCGAGGGCGGCCTGCGGCTGCTCGGCCTGGAGGGGATGATTGACCCGCCTCGCGAGGAGGCCATGGCCGCGGTGCGCGCCTGCCACGAGGCGGGAATCACGGTGAAGATGATTACCGGTGACCACCCCTCCACGGCGGCGGCCATCGGCGCGCAGTTGGGCCTGCTGAAGCCGGGGGAGGAGGGCGTCACAGGCGCGCGGCTGGCCACCACGGATGATGCGGCGCTGGAGGAGGTGGCCCTGCGCTCCAACGTCTTCGCGCGGGTGGCGCCCGAGCACAAGCTGCGGCTGGTGCGCGCGCTCCAGCGCCGGCAGCACGTGGTGGCCATGACGGGGGACGGCGTCAACGACGCGCCCGCGCTCAAGCAGGCCAACATCGGCGTGGCCATGGGCATCACCGGCACGGCGGTGGCGAAGGACGCGGCGGACATCGTGCTGACGGATGACAACTTCGCCTCCATCGTCGCGGCGGTGGAGGAGGGGCGGCGCGTCTACGACAACCTCATCAAGTCGCTGGCCTTCGTCCTGCCCACCAACCTGGGGCTGGCGCTCATCCTGCTGTTCGGCGTGTCCCTCTTCCCCATCCAGGAGGTGGGCGGACGGCTGGTGCCGCTGATGGCCATGCTGCCCACTCAGTTGCTCTGGATAAACCTGGTGGCCACGGTGTCACTGGCGCTGCCGTTGGCCTTCGAGGCCCGGGAGCCGGACGTCATGCGCAGGGCACCCAGGGACCCCGAAGCGCCGGTGCTCAACCGCTTCGTGGTGATGCGCACCGGACTGGTGGCGTTGCTGATGACCGCGGGCGCCATCGGCCTCTTCCTGTGGGAGTACCGCCGGGACATTCCTCGCACGGGAAACGCGCACGCGCTGGCCGAGGCCCAGACGATGGCGGTGAACACCGTCATCAGCTTCCAGATGTTCTACCTGTTCATGTGCCGCAGCCTCATGGGCTCGGTGCGCAAGGTGGGCCTCTTCAGCAACCGCTCGGTGTTCGTGGGCATGGGCCTGCTGGTGCTGCTCCAGGTGGCCTTCATGTACCTGCCCTTCATGCAGCGCGTGTTCGGCACCGCGCCCCTGGGCTTGGAGGACGTGGGCCTGTCCATCCTGGTGGGCGCGGTCGTGCTGCCGGTGGTGGGGCTGGAGAAGTGGCTGCGGCAGCGCAAGGACGACACGGACGCTTCATCAGGACGCGGCGCCGCGCGGCTGCGCGAGCGTGTGCCCACGTGAGGCGGCTCAGGGACGCGCGGCGGCGTCCGGCAGCGTCCAGTCCCGCTCCATGAAGGCGATGCGGCACTGGTCCAGCCGGGGGCCGCAGGCGCGGTCCAGGTCACTGCGGGTGTCGCAGCCCGGGCGCTCCTCGCAGGTGTCCGGCAGGAAGGCCCAGACGAACTGGAGCACGTTGCCGCCGCGGCCCTCGGGCAGCGCGGCGAGGAAGTCCTCGCGGTACTCCTCGAAGAGCGACGTCAGGTAGACGGTGTCCCGCTCCAGCCGCACGTTGCGCCGGTCGCCCACGAAGCGGCGTCCGGCCTCGTTGAGCTGCGAGTCCAGGAACTCCGGCTGGAAGTGCGAGCCGTCCAGCCGGGGGCCCCCGCGCGCGGCCTGGAAGAGCGCCAGGTGGATGCGCGGGTCGGCGAACTCGCGGCGCAGCACGCGGTTGTGCAGTGCCCACAGCGTCAGCCGCTCTCCGCCCAACGCCCAGGAGCGGCCCCAGAAGAAGCGTCCCAGCAGGGGCTGCTGCACGGTTTCGAGGTACGGGTAGCCGTCCACCACCTGCTGGAGCACGAGCGCGTTGTAGGCGTTGAGCCAGTAGGCCAGCGCGTCCTCCGGCGTGGGAAAGACGTCCGGGCGGTTGTGGGGGGAGAACGACGCCAGCGAGTCGACGAAGCCGTCCAGCGTCTTGCGCTCGCGCCCCACCGAGGCGAAGTCCACGTCACCGTCCGGGCGCACGTGCCGCAGCACCTTCTCGTAGTCGTGGTAGCTGAACGGGGTGGCGGGGGAGGGCACGCGCGCGGGCAAGAGGCCCTGGACATGAAGCGCGCCTCCCGCGCCCAGCAACGCGGCCACGGCGAGCAGCACGGCGAAGACGTGGGGACGACGGCGAGGAGCGGAAGAGGTGGCCACGGGGGCGGGAGCATAACCCAGGGGGACGGGGGCTGCCCGGCCCTCCAGTTCACCCCGCGTAACTCGGAGTCCATTCCAAGCAGGGATAGTCGTCGACTTATACTGGGCCCTCATGGAGCCTACCCCCAAGGTCATCCGTCACTTCCACCCGGTGCTCTCCGCCCGCGCGCTGGGCACCCGGCCGGTCCGCGTGGAGGTGGCGGGCCGCGCCTACGCGCTCTTCCGGGACGGCACAGGGCAGCCCGCGGCGCTCGCGGATGCCTGCCCCCATCGCTTCGCGCCGCTGTCCAAGGGGACGGTGCGCGCGGACGGCCGGCTCCAGTGTCCGTACCACGGCTGGCGCTTCGACGCGGAGGGGCGCGGCAGCAACCCCAGCCAGCCGGAGCTGCGCCACTGTGACGCGCGCAGCTTCCAGGTGGTGGAGCGCTACGGCTACCTGTGGCTGGCCGAGCGGGACACGCCGCTTTCGGCCATGCCCGACATGGGCGATGAGGGCTACGTCTTCGGCGGCGCGTTCTCCACGCACTTCGCGGCGCCGCTGCACGTGTCGCTCGACAACTTCAGCGAGGACGAGCACACGCCCTACGTCCACACCCGGCTGGGCTGGGACGACCCGAACGCGGGCCGGGTGGAGTTCGAGGCGCGCAACCTGGAGGACCGCACGGAGGTGCACTACCGTGCCCCGCAGCGGCCCGCGCCCATCATGACGGTGCTGGGCGTGCGCGACGGTGACTTCTTCCAGAACGACTGGGTGACGCGCTTCGACCCGGTGCGCAGCCAGTACACCATCCGCTGGGTGGCGCCGGACGGCTCGCCGCGTCCCTTCATCACCCGGGCGAACATCTTCTTCGTGCCGGAGACGGCGCGCACCACGCGCCTGCACGTCTTCTCATTCCTGCGCACCGAACAGCGGCTGCTGCGTCCGCTGCTCCCCGTGGCGGCGCGGGCGGCCATGGCGCTCACCTGGTGGGAGGTGCGCGACGACGCGCGCTTCATCACCACCGTGGCGGACACGCCCTACAGTCACAAGGGCATGCGGCTGGACCGTTTCGACGCGCCGCTGGTGCACCAGCGGCGGCTCATGGAGCGCATCTACTACGGCGCCGGTCCGAAGATGACGGGGGCCGTGGTGCCGCTCTCCCGCGAGGCCCCGGGCGGCTGAAGGCCCCCAGGGCGCGCTCGCGCTCAGTGCAATGAGGGAGAGGGCTCTTCGTGCGCCGGAGTGGCCACGCCGGTGCGCGCCTCGTAGGCGTTGCAGCCGCTTTCTCCGGACACTTCCAATTCGAACTCGGCCAGCTCCGGCTGCATGCAGCGGTGCGTCTCGCCGGCGCTCTGGGGGGTCTGGTTGGCGAAGTATCGGCAGCCCTTGCAGTTGCCCCACTGTCCTTCCGCCATGACGTCCTCCTCGGGAAAGGGTGTGATGCCTCTCTTCACGAGGGTGGGGTTGGCGAAGGCCGCTCACAACCGGCGCTCGCCGCCCACCTTCCACGGCGGGCAACCCGGCGCCTGGGAATGGCGGGCGCCGGGAAGCCGCGCGGAATTACGGCTGCCGGGGGGCGTCCGCCGGCCCTTCCTGGGTGGGCTGCGTCGGCTGCGTCTGCTCCGGCAGCGGCTGGAGGAACGGCGCCTCCGAGGTCTCCACCTTCAGGTCCGTCGTCAGGGGACGGGCGCCGAACGCGCCCACCGCGCGCAGCAGGCGCAGGCCGGCGAGCGAGGCCTGCAGCCGCTCACCCACCAGACCAATCTCCGCCTGCGTCAGCGCGGTGTTCGCGTCCGCGACCTCCAGGTACGTGGCCACGCCTTCCTTGAAGGAGACCTCGGTGAGGCGATGGGACTCGCGCGCCAGCTCCACGGCCTGTGAGGCCTTGAGGCGGTTGGCCAGGGCGCTCTCCAGGTCGAGCTGCGCGGTATTCACTTCCTGGCGCGCGGTGAGCTCCGCCTTGCGCTGCAGCGCCCGGTTCTCCGCGATGACGGCCGAGGCCTCCTGCAGGTTGGCCTCACGCAGGCCGCCGTCCCACAACGTCCAGCTGGCGCCCAGGGTGATGAGCCAGATGCGGTTGGAGCCCACGAGGCCCGCCGCGTTGCTGATGTTGTAGGTGCCGGAGACCTGCACGTTGGGCAGGTAGCTGAGCCACACGCCGCGCTTGTTGATTTGCGCCAGCTCCACGGACTCACGCGCCGCGGCGACGTCCGCGCGCTGCTCGAGCGAGCGCTCGACGAGCACGCCGGTGTCCGTCTTCTCGGGCACCTGGGGCTCCGGTGGCGGCGCCACGTCGAAGTTCGGGTTGTCCAGCGCCAGCAGGGTGGCCAGCACCAGCTTGGCGGACGCCTCCGCGTTGCGCGCGCGGATCAGGTCCTGCTCCGCACGGGCCAGGTCCTGCTCGGCGCGCAGCAGCGCCACGCGCGTCACCGTACCCGCCTCGAAGCGGACCTGCGTGTCCTTGGCGCGCGCGCTGTTGAGCTCCACCAGCCGCTCCTGCACCGCCACGGCCTGTGCCTGCGCCACGGTGCCGTAGTACGCCTGCGCCACGCCGAAGAAGATTTCGCGCCGCGCCTGCTCCACGTTGAGCTCCGCCACGCGCTCCGCCTTGTAGGCGGCCTGGATGCCGGCCCACAGCTGCGGGGCGATGAGGGCCTGCCGCACCTGGCCCTGGGCCTGCATCTGCACCCGCGGCTGGATGACGATTTCCACGGGCGCGAGCGGACCCGCGGGAATCACCGCTTCGATGGAGTTGCGGGTGATGGCGCCGTTGACGGTGACGTTGGGGAGGTAGCCGGCCCAAGCCTTGCGCGACGCGGTATCCGCCTGAGCGAGGCGGGCCTGTGCGGCCTTGAGGTCCAGGTTCTCCTTGCGGGCGCGGTTGAGCGCGTCCTCCAGGGTCAGCGTAGGCGGCGGTGCCGCGGCCAGGGTGGCCGCCAGGGACAGCGCCAGGAATGAACTCATGACCGCCTCTACCTCCTCAAGGGCCCGCGCCGGCGCGGGCCACTGCGTCCAGGATGGACTTGCTACGGGTTCGAGCCTCGGGTCGGCAGCCATAGTCCATGACGTCCGAATTTGGAAGCTCCGGAATGTAGTAGCCCTCAATAGTTGATGAGGTCAATTGTTTAGGTGGCTCAGGTGACATAACATGAGAGGCATGAACGGGAGCGGCGAGCAGCTGGAGCGGAAGACGAAGCCGGGGAGTGGGCCCGGACAGGCCGGACCCGCGGGTGACTTGCCACGCCAGGCGTGGACACTCCTCTTCGAGCTGATGCACACACACATGCGCAACTTCCCCGCACTGGCGGCGGAGTTCGACCTGTCGCCGGTGCAGGCGCACGTGTTGCGGCAGTTGGGGGAAGGGCCGCTGGCCATGAGCACGCTGGCCGCCTACCTGTCGTGCGACGCGTCCAACGTCACGGGCCTGGTGGACCGGATGGAGGCGCGCGGACTGGTGGTGCGCCGCAGCTCCGAGCAGGACCGGCGGGTGAAGATGCTGGTCCTGACGGAGGACGGCGCTGCGCTGCGCGAGCGGCTGCTGGAGCGCATCTTCGAGCCGCCGGACGCCATCTGCGGCCTGCCGGAAGAGGACCTGTGCGCGCTGCGCGACATCATGCGCCGCGCGCTGGGCGCGCAGTAGGCGCCTCGCGTCAGTCCAGCAGGAAGGTGTACGAGTACTTCATCTCCGTGGAGACGGGCTCGCCGCCCTTGATGGCGGGCTTGAAGCGGAAGCGGCGGATGGCATCCCTCGCCGCCTCGTTGAGGCCGTAGCCGGGCCCCTTGAGAATCTTCACCGCCACCACCTTGCCCTCGTGGTCGATGGTGATGGAGAGCGTGACGGTGCCCTCCACGCCCGCGCGGCGCGCTTCCTCCGGGTAGGGAATCTTCACCTCGGAGGCCACCGTGGGCTCGGAGTCCACCTGGTAGATGGGCGCGTACTTCGGCGCGCTGTACGCCTTCACCTCCTGGGGCGCCTTCGCCGTGGGGCCCGTCCTGCCATACGCGGTGTTGCCCACGGGCGCGGCGAACGAGCCCGCGCTGGTGGTGGAGGACATCGTCATGCCCACCACGAGCGGCGGCGGCTTGGCCTGCGGCTCCGGCGGCGGCGGGGTGTCGTTGGGCGGCGGCGGCGCGTCCACGGGCGGCGGCGGCAGCGGCTTGGGGGCCTCGGCCACCTTCACCGGCGGCGGCTTCACCACTTCCACCATCACCATCTCCACGGGGCGCCTGGCCGCGGGGAGGGTGCGCGAGGCGCCTTCCCCGAGCGCCCAGAAGCCGCCGACGTGAATCCCCAGCGACACGAGCAGGAAGACGCCCACCACGGCCAGGGAGCGGTCGCGTCGGGGCGTCGGAGCGTTGTCGAGGACCGCCTGACTCATGAAGTGACGCCTTGCCTCAGGGGGCTGCGGGCGCGGCCGCGGGGGCTACGTCCTTCTCGATGTTGAGCGCGAACTTGGCGATGCCCTGGCCCTTCACCACGTCGATGAGTCGCATGACGCGGCCATAGGGCAGCGACTGGTCGGCGCTGATGATGGCGCGCGTCTCCTTGTCCTTGGCCACCGCTTCCTGAACGCGCTTCTCCAGGTCCTTCTCGGTCATCTCGGTGCCGTCAAAGAAGAGCTTGCCCTCCTTGTCCAGCACCACGTTGACCAGGCCCTGCACCGTCTCACCGCCGTTGGCGGCGCGGGGCAGGTCCACCTCCACCGTTTCGCGGACGATGAAGTTGGCCGTCACCATGAAGATGATGAGCAGCACCAGCACCACGTCCACCAGCGGGGTGACGTTGATGCCTGTGATTTCGTCGTCGTTGTCCTGCGCGCCGCCCGCCATGGCCTAGCGGGCCTCCGCGGCGCGACCCGCAGTGGCCGTGTTGGACGCGGGGCGCTCGGCGCGCATGCTGCCCACCAGGGCGTAGCCCAGGGCATTGGCGCGGCTGGTGAGCGTCTTGAGTTGGCGGTTGAAGACGTTGAAGGCCACCACCGCCGGAATCGCCACCGCCAGGCCCACCGCCGTGGCGACCAGCGCTTCAGAGATGCCGGCCATGACGGTCTGCTGCATGGCCCCGCCGCCGCCCTGGGCGTTCATCTTCCCCAGGTCATTGAAGGCCTTGATGATGCCCAGCACCGTGCCGAACAGACCGATGAACGGCGCGTTGTTGCCCAGCGTGCCCAGGTACGACAGGAAACGCTCGTACTGGGGACGCTCACGCGACAGGGTGGAGGCAATCACCTGCTCCACCGTGTCCGCGCCCTGGTCGGCGGAGGCCAGGGCCTCGCGGATGATGGCGGCCTCCATGCCCGTCTTGCCTTCAATGGCCTTGCGGGCCACGTCGTACTCGCCGCGGGCCAGCCGCACCGCCAGGGCCTCCGAGTCCGGCAGCCGGTGGCGGGCGAAGTACACCGTGCGCTCCAGCATGATGGCGATGGAGAGCACCGAGAGGATGACGAGCACCCAGAGCACCCATTCGGCGGAGGTGAGCGTCACGCCGAGCAGCTTGCTGCTGAGCCAGCCCAGCTCGGTGTGATTCGTCTGGGCCAGGGAGAGGAAGGGCGTCATGGAGGGAAGCCTGGGTAAAGGTGGGTCACGGGGCACTCGCAACCCGGTTGCCAACCTGCGGGCCCATGTCTTATTCCCTTGGCGCGGAAAGTCAAATGGAACGGATGGGTTGGGTGCCGCCCTCCCGGAAGCGGACGCTCAGGCGCCCGCCCGGGTGGGGCGGGCTCAGGGGCGCTGGGCGGGGACGTCGGTCAGGGCTGGATTTCGCTCGATGGCGGGGCCCAGCACCGCGTCAATCCGGCGCAGCAGCTCCGGCTCCAGCTTCACGCCCGCGGCCTTCACGTTGTCGTGCACCTGCTCCGGCCGGGAGGCGCCGACGATGGCGGAGGAGACGCTGGGATTCTGGAGCACCCAGGCCACGGCGAGCTGGGCCATGGAGAGTCCGACATCCTTCGCCAATGGGACGAGCTGCTGCACGCGGGTGAGCACGTCATCCGTCATGAAGCGGGTGATGCCGTAGCGCACGGCGTTGGCCTCCGTGGCGCGGCTGCCCGCCGGGGGGGCCTGGCCGGGCAGGTACTTGCCGGTGAGGACGCCCTGGGCGATGGGGGACCAGACAATCTGCCCCAGGCCTGCTTCGTCGGAGGCCGGGATGACCTGCGGCTCGATGACGCGGTAGAGCATGGAGTACTGCGGCTGGTTGGAGATGAAGGGCACGCGCAGCTCGCGGGCCAGCGCGGCGCCCTGGCGAATCTGGTCGGCCGTCCATTCGGAGACGCCGATGTACAGCGCCTTGCCCTGGCGGACGATGTCGGCGAACGCGAGCATCGTCTCCTCCAGCGGCGTCTCCACGTCGAAGCGGTGGGCCTGATACAGGTCCACGTAGTCCGTCTGCAGCCGGCGCAGCGAGCCGTCGATGCTCTCCAGGATGTGCTTGCGCGACAGGCCGCGGTCATTCTTTCCGGGGCCGGTGGGCCAGTACACCTTGGTGAAGAGCTCATAGCCGGCGCGCCGCTCGCCCTTCAGGGCACGGCCGAGCACTTCCTCGGCGCGGGTTGCCGCGTACACGTCCGCGGTGTCGAAGGTGGTGATGCCCACGTCCAGCGCCGCGCGCACGCAGGCGAGCGCGGCCTCCTCCTCCACCTGGGAGCCGTGGGTGATCCAGTTGCCGTAGGAAATCTCACTGACGACGAGGCCGCTGCGGCCGAGCTTGCGGAAGTGCATGGTGCGCGCGAGCCTAACCGTGGGCAGCCAGTCGCGCACGGCCGCGGACGGGCCACCAGCCGCCAGCCCACGCCACCCAGGCGACGTAGACGAGCTGGAAGGGGATGCGCAGCCAGAAGTACCAGTCCGGGAAGGGCAGCACATGGGTGGCGGTGTTGGCCTGGGCCTCGTGGATGTTGGCGGGGAGGATGGCCAGCAGCAGCGCGATGAGCCCCAGGGCCGCGAGTCGGCGCGTGCGTGGCAGCAGCAGCCCCAGCCCGCCCGCGACCTCCGCGGCCCCGGAGAGGTAGACCCAGAAGGCGGGTGCCGGGAGTCGCGGCGGAATCATGGCCGCGTAGCGCGCGGGCATGAGGAAGTGCATGAGGCCCGCGCCCACGAAGAAGAGCCCCGCGGCGACCGCGGCGCGCGCCGTGGGGGTGGACAGCGCGGGGATGCGCCGCAGCGGCGGCAGGTGCAGCAGCAGGAAGAAGGACAGCAGGAGGATGGCGAAGGACATGGGGTGTGCTCCTGAAGAGATGCACGGGAGGGAGTGGCCTGCCGTGCCGTTGACTTCAGGATGGGGCCCCGGTGCTGGCGTTCGCTTGAACGAACTGGCTGCGACCCGAGAGGCGGCGCGCGTCGCGCCGCCCCCGGCCTTGCCGCTACCGCTTGTCGCGCTGGTTGACGGCTTCCACCACCTTGACGGTGGCCCGGACCACGGCCTTGACGATGGGCCACCACACCTTGTTCCGGGCCGAGACGCCATCCAACTCCGCGGCCTTGTCGGCGGCGGTGAGCACCTTCCGCAGGAACTCCTTCAGGTCCTTGGGGTAGTTCGCGGCGATGAACTCGTCGACGCTGGTGCTGGCCGGGCTGCCCTCGGACTGGAGGGGGATTCGGGCGTACTCGAGCAGCAGCGCGTGCGCAAGCTGCTGCGCCACAGGTGCGCGGTGCTCAGCGGGTCGCACCGTTGCGGCCCTGCGCCTGGACGCGCGGTCCACGGCGCTGAAGCGAGGACGGCGTGGTGCCGAACATCCGCCGGAAGGTGCGCGTCAGGTGCGCCGCATCCGAGAAGCCGGCCGCGTGGGCGGCTTCACTCAAGGTGTGGCCCGCGGCGATGGCGCCCGCGGCCCGCTGGAGCCGGAGCCACAGGAGGTAGGGCCGCAGTGGCACACCGACGGATTCGGTGAACGTGTGCATCAGCCTTCCGGGCGAGAGGCCCGCAACCTGGGCCAGGGCTTCGAGCGATGTGTCTTCCGGCGCGGCCTCCGCGCGCAGGTGGCACAGCAGCTTGCGCACGCGCGGGTGGAGGTGACGGGGGGCTTCGGGCGTCCCGGAGAGGGTGGCCAGCGTGGACTCCATCCATCCGCCGACCGCTTCGTGTGTCAGTGCTCCCGCAGTGGGCAGCCCGCCGAGGAGGGCATCGCGCTGCGTCGTCTCGAACAGGCGTATCGGACCGTCGAGCGCGGCCTGGAGTCGCGCGCCGTCGTCGCTCTCGGGTTCGACGAAGAGGATGATGACCTCGCTGTCTCGTGCGTCGAGCGCGTGGAGAATGTCCGGGCCCACGAGCACGCCGGCTGCCTGCTCGGCGGTCTTCATGCCTTGCGCGCGGACGGACAGGGTGCCCTGCCGGCACAGCACCAGGTGCATGGCGTGGTGGGCGTGCTTCGTCGTCGCGTCGCCGGGGCCCCACATCGCCAGAGCGGTGGGCCACACCACCAGGGGCATGTCCGGCCACGGCGCCTGGGGCGCCAGTTCTGGAGGGCGGGCGAGGAGCATCTGGAAGAGGGGTTGTAGCAGCAGTCCGGTGGGCTTGATGGCACTGGGGGACGGTGCGTGGGCCGTCTTTGCCGCGCGGGGCGGCACCTGGGGCAGTCTCGCGTGAAGGCGGGGCCATGGGCACTTCCTCCGCGGGGATGCTGCGTCGGTGTCCGCGAGGCTCGGGCGGTCCGTGCCAGGCGGCGGAAGGGGGCGTCAATGCACGACGGGATGCGACCGCTCACACCCGGACCGCGACGGCCGGGCGTCGCGTCGCTTGTGGGGAGTGGGCCGAGTAGTCGACACTCGCCGCTTCATGGCTGCCAGTGAAGAACGCCGCTTCCAGGCCCTGGTGCTCGCGCCCATCCGGCGTGTGCAGCGGCGCCTCAACGCGGTGGCATGGGCGGAGGCCGGCATCGTTCCGATGTGGGCCACCGCCACGGCCTGCGTGCTGGCCCGGTTCCTCCTGCGCGGCGCCTTCGTGTGGGCCCTGCCACCGCTTCTGGCGCTGGGGCTGGGCGCGTGGTTCTTGCGTGCGCGTTCCCGGCGGGTGTCGTTGGAGCAGGCGGCGGTGCTCGCGGACCGGTCGGCGAACGCGGGCGGGCTGCTCCTCACCCGGCTGGAGCGCCCGGTGGGGGAGTGGGAGCTGGCCGTCAATCAGTTCGCGGGTGGGGTGAAGCCTCCTGACGTGAAGTGGCGGCGCCCGGCCGCGGCGCTCGCGGGCGCGGTGCTCTTCGCGGTGGCGGGCTTCCTGTTGCCCCTGTCCGCGCCACAAGGCCGCGCCGTGAATGCCGCCGCCGCGGCGAAGGTGGCCGCGGTCCAGGCGCAGGCGGAGGCGCTCGCCAAGGAAGAGGTGCTGGAGGAGGCCGTCGAGGAGGAGCTGCGGCGGCTGGCCGAGGAAGTCTCCGAGGGCCGCTTCGACGCCGGAGATTGGGAGGCCGCCGACGCGCTGGAGAAGCGGTTGGCCGAGCAGGCCGCGGAGGCCGCCGCGCAATTGGCCCAGGCCGCGGAGGCCGCGCGGGCGTTGGAGGATGCGCTAGGCGCCGCGGGAGGCGCCGAGGCCGCCACGCGTGAGCGCGAGGCCTTGGAGCAGGCGCTGATGGCGCTGGGAGGCGGCAAAGAAGGTGGCTCGTCCGACAGCGCGGACGGAACGGGGGAGGACGGGGTGCCGCACGATTCCGAGAACGGCGAAGCGGCACAGGCGGATGCCACGCGCGCGTCCGGACAAGGAACGCAGGGCGCCGAGGGACAGCAGGGCACGGAAGGCTCGCGGAGTGAGCGCTCCGGTGAGGCGCAGAGCGCTGCCCGCGCGCGGGCCTCCGGTTCACCGGACCAGATTGCCAGCCTGCGCGAGGCGCTGGAGCGCAGGCGTCAGTCGCTGGAGAACCGCTTCGATTCGAACAGCCGCAACGGTTCCAATTCGCAGGCCCGTCGCCAGGGTTCTGGCGGCCAGAACTCGGGGCAGGGGCGCCAAGGGCAGGGGCAGTCGGGGCGCGGCGGCGAGGGTGAGGTGCAATCCGGCGCGGGCGAGGGGCAATCCAACTCGGGCCAGCAGGGGCATGCGAGCCGGGGCGTGCGGAAGGGCGCGGGTGTGTCACGTGGTGGCGGAAGCCAACCGCTCGTCTTTGGTGACGAGGCGGAGATGAACCCGGAGCGGCTTGCTTTCGAGCCGTTGCCTCCCGGGCAGGGGGGCGACGAGGGCGAGGAACTCTGGGGCCTCCGGGCCGCGGACCCTCGGCGGCGCGCGGGACCGGCCGGGCCTGGCGGCGCGCAGGGCACCCAGGCGCGGGGGGAGGCGACGGCGGGGCCCGGTGCGGCGCCGCTGCTTCCCCGCAACCGGGACATGGTGAGGCGGTACTTTGGTGGCGAGTCGTCTGGAAGGGGGCAATGACGTGGCAGCGGAGCTTCTCAGTCCCGCCGAGGCACAGGGAGCGGCGGAGGTGGCGGCCCGGCTCAAGGACGGGCTGAACACCGTCATGCTGGACCAGGAATCCGTCGTCGAGCAGGTGGTGGTGGCGGTGCTCGCACGCGGGCACGTCCTGCTGGAGGGCCTGCCTGGCCTGGGCAAGACGGAGCTGTGCAAGGCGCTGGCGCGGCTGCTGTCGCTGCCCTTCCGCCGCATCCAATTCACTCCCGACCTGCTACCCGGCGACATCACGGGTACCTACGTGCTGGAAGGCGATGGCCGCCGCGACTTCGTCTTCCGCGAGGGCCCGCTCTTCGCCAGCCTGGTGCTGGCGGACGAAATCAACCGCTCCAGTCCGAAGACGCAGTCCGCGCTGCTGGAGGCCATGCAGGAGCGCAGCGTCACCGTGCTGGGGCAGACGCGGCCGTTGCCGGACCCCTTCTTCGTGCTCGCCACGCAGAACCCCATCGAGCTGGAGGGCACCTATCCGCTGCCCGAGGCGCAGCTCGACCGGTTCCTCTTCCGCATCCAGGTGCCCCCGGTGGGCGCGAAGACGCTGCGCGCGCTGCTCACCACGCGCGTGCGTGGCGCGCCGCCGGAGCTGTCGCCGGTGCTGGACGCGGAGGGCCTGGGCCGCCTCTTCGCCGCCGCGGACCGCGTGCACCTGCCGGGCCCCGTGGCGGACTTCATCGGCCGGTTGGTGGAGGCCTCAGACCCACGCCAACCGTCGGCGCCCGATGCCGTGCGCCGCTTCGTCCGTTATGGCGCCAGTCCTCGTGCGGCGCTCGCGCTCGCCGCCGCCGGGCGCGCGCTGGCGTTGCTGCAAGGCAGGCCCAACGTGGGCTTCGATGACGTGGTGGCCGCCGCGCCTTCCGCCCTCAATCACCGGTTGGTGCTCGCCTACGAGGCCTCGCTGGAGAAGGTCAGCGCGGCGGACGTGGTGCGCGCGCTGCTCCAGGCCGTCCCCGAGGTGCCGCGTGCGTAGCGCGGTACTGACCGCGAGTGTCCTGCTCTGCGCCCTGGGAGGCTCACGGGCCTTCGCCACATCGCTCGCGGACGAGGCCGCGCCGACGGGCTACGGGTATCGCGATGCTTCTGGAACCATTGAGACGCGGATCCACGGCGACCTGCGCGTCTCCATCCGGACCAGCGCGCTGAAGCCGGAGCGCGGCTACACCCCCATCGATGTCGTGCTCCAGAACACGGGGCTCGTGCCCCTCCAGGTCCGTCTGACCTTCCAGGGACATTCGAACTCGGCGCCGCGAACCTCCGAGCGCTCCGTGGAGGTGCCGCCGCAACGGCGGCTCGTCACCTGGCTGCCGGTGCCAGCGACCGTTCAGGCGGGGAGCATCCAGGTGGAGTCGCCCGGCCTGACTTCGCTGCCGCTTCCTGCCCACACCCCCGTCTATGTGGAGCGTTCCTCGGGCGGGACGGTGCTGGTGCTGGGGACGCTCAAGGACTTCGACGACACGTCGGGGGTGCCTCGGGTGGAGGCGACCGGCAGCCCGCTGTTCGCCGTGCGCACCGTTGACCCGCGCGATGCGCCCCGGGAGCTGTCCTCCTACGTGGGCTACTCCGTGGTGATGGTGCCGGGAGACCTGGCTTCCGTGCCCGCGGATGTCTGGGCCGTGCTGGAGTCCTACGTCCTCTCGGGAGGACGGCTCGTCCTGCCGCAGGTGTCGAGCAGCCTGACGGAGCATCTGCCGCTGTTCACCGCGGAAGGCTCCAGGGATGCCGTGCCGTATGGCTTTGGGCGGGTGCGGCTGTGTGGCGCCGCGCTCGAATGCGGACAGGCCTTGAACGCGATGCTGGGGGAGTCCATCCCAGGGCCCGTGAATCCCGCGGGGGCCGCGCCTCGGTGGGAGCGAAGCAACCTGCTCGCCGGGGGCATCACGCCGCTGCTGGACCATGCCAACACGCCCGTGGGGCGGTTCCTGCTGCTCATCTTCGCCTTCGTGCTGGCGGTGGGGCCGGGCGGGCTGATGCTGGCGCGGCGCCGAGGGCCGGTGGCGGTGCTCGTGGCGGTGCCCCTGGTGTCGGTCCTCACCTGTGTGGCGCTCGTGACCTGGTCGGTGCTCGTGGATGGTTTCGCCGTGCACTCCGCGCGCTACAGCCTCACGTGGCTGGACGCGGAGCGCTCGCGCGCGGTGACGCTCGGCGTCTCCGCCTGGTACGCCAACGTGTCTTCGGGGCCGGTGCGCTTCCCGGCGACGAGCGCGCTGCTGGCACCGGACAACGCCGACGAGATGCTGGCGGACCTGGACTGGACGAATGGCCTGACGGTGACGCATGGCTTCCTGCCGCCACGGACCTACCGTGAGTGGGGCGAGGTGGCCGTGCTGCCTTCTCGCGCGCGGCTCGTCGTCCGGCGGGAGGGCGGCACCGTGCGCGTCCAGAACGCGCTGGGGGCGCGGCTGGTGCAGGGCTACGTCCGGGTGGGGAGCCAGAGCTACGCGTTGCCCGCGCTGGAGGATGGCGCGGAAGGGACGCTGGGCGAACCGCTGCCCGCGGGCGCGACGCCGGTGAGCCAGTTGGTGTCCAGCGTGGGGGGGCCGTCGCTCGCCGAGGGACGTCTGTCAGGGGGCGAGGTGAACTTCCGCGCTCCGCTTCCGGAGGGTGGCTTCATCGCGCGCCTGGAGGGCTTGGGGCCGGCGCCCTCGTCCGCCGTTGACGTGGAGCTGGAGGCCGGCATGCACCTGGTGCGAGGCCAGTCGGAAGGGGGGCGGCCATGAGCCTGCTGGAGGTGAAGGGACTGCGGCGCGACTACGGGGCGCTGCGCGCGGTGGATGACGTGTCGTTCTCCTTGGAGGCCGGCAGCATCCTGGGCTTCATCGGGCCCAACGGCGCGGGCAAGAGCACTACGCTGCGCATCCTGGCCACGCTGGATGTGCCCACGTCGGGCGAGGTGCTACTGGACGGACACTCGTTGGTGGATTCGCCGGACCGGGCGCGTCCGCTCATCGGCTACATGCCGGACCGGTACGGCACCTATGACGACGTCACCGTCTTCGAGTTCCTGGACTTCTTCGCGCGCGCCTATGGACTGAAGGGCGCGGCGCGCCGGCAGCGGGTGGAGTCGGTGATGGCGTTCACCGGACTCACGCCCCTGGCGGACCGGCTCACCACCGCGTTGTCCAAGGGCATGCGGCAGCGCGTGGCGCTGGGGCGCACGTTGCTGCACGACCCGTCGCTGCTGCTGCTGGACGAGCCCGCGGACGGGTTGGACCCGCGCGCCCGTATCGAGCTGCGCGAGCTGTTGCGCGCCCTGGCGGACCAGGGCAAGGCGGTCATCATCTCCAGCCACATCCTCACGGAGCTGGCGGAGATCTGCGACACCTGCGCCATCATCGAGCAGGGGCGTCTACTGGCCACCGGCAAGGTGGCGGACCTGCTCCAGCAGCAGGAGGTGGGCGCGGCGGTGACGCCCGAGCTGACGGTGCGGCTGGCCGTGGGCGACGCGGGCAACGCCGTCTGGGAGCGCGCGGAGCGGGTGCTCCTCGAGCAGCCGCGCGTGAAGCGGGTGGCGCGGGAGGGCGAGGCGCTGCGCGTGCGCCTGGAGCTGGATGCGGGCGCGGGCCCTGCGCAGGTGGACGCGGCGGCGGCGGTGCTGCTGGCGGCGCTGGTGGCCGCGGGGCTTCCCGTGTGCGCCTTCAGCGCGCGGGAGCGGAACCTCGAGGATGCCTTCATGACGGTGACGAAGGGGAGGGTGGCGTGAGCGCGCCCATGGATACGGCGATGAGCCCTCCGGCCCCGGAGCCGATGGCTTCGGGCGGCGGCCAGGTCGCGGGCGCGGAGCCCTGGTCGCAGCGGTGGGGGGACCGGCTCAACCCGCTGGTGGTGAAGGAGCTCCGCCAGGGACTGCGCACGCGCGTCTTCTGGGTGTGCTTCGGGTTGATGCTGCTGGCGTGCCTGGCGGTGGCGCTGGTGGCCTACGTGGACACGCGCGAGGGCGCCTACGCGCGGCGCGGCCAGGGTTACTTCTTCTCCTTCTTCGTCTGCCTGGGCGTCGCGCACTTCTTCGTCATCCCGTACAGCGCCTACCGCTCGCTGGCGCGTGAGCGCGAGGACGAGACGTGGGTGTTGCTGGTGCTCACTGGCCTGGGGCCGCGCCGCATCCTCCGGGGCAAGGTGGCGTCGTTCCTCGTGCAGGCGGCCCTGTATGCCTCCGCGGCGGGGCCCTTCCTCCTCTTCAGCTACTTCCTCAATGGCATCACGCTGCCCACGATTCTGGTGGTGCTGGCGCTGGGCGGCGCGTGGCTCGTCTTCCTCACGGTGGCCAGCGTGTGCGCGGCGACGCTGGCCGACGGCCGCATGGGGCGTGCCTTCGTCCACTTCGGACTGCTGGGCGCACTGGGCCTGGCGCTGGTGCAGGGACTGGGCGCGGCCTATGCGATATCGGAGATGGGAGACCGGTTCCTGAATGATGTGGAGTTCCTCTATCTGGTGGGCACCGCGCTGATGCTGATGCTCATGGACGGCTGGCTGCTCTTCGAGGCTGCCGCGTCCCGGCTGTCCCTGCCCACGGAGGACTACACGCGGGGACCGCGTCGCGCGGTGGGAGTGCAGGTGCTGGTGGGCATGCTCGCCGGCTGTGCCATCTGGTGGCTGACGGGGCGTAAGCACAGTGTTCCGGAGATGTTCTCGCTCCTGGGCGGCGTCCACCTGCTGGGCGTGGGCATGTTCGTGGTCGCGGACGTGGATGGTCAGGCGCGCCCGCTGCGCGCGACCACCCGGCCCTGGTCCGTGTTGCGGCCCGGCGCGCTGCGGGGCTTCCGCTGGATGGTGTTCCTGCTGGGGGCCTGGAGCGCGCTGTTCTGGGGCTTGCAGGTGGGGTCCTCGGACCTGCCGCTGAAGGGCCTCTCCCTGCGGATGGCCACCCTGGCATTGCCGGCGTATGGCGTGCTCTTCCTGTCGCTGGCGGTGTGGTTGGGGCGGAAGGTGCGCCCGGACCGGCTGGCCACGCCCGTGGCGGTGCGCTTGATGTTCGTGGCTTCCGTGGCGCTGGCCTCGGCGCTGCCTCCGTTGGTGGCGGTGTTGATGGGATTCGATGGGGATGACCCCATCCTCAACCTCTTCAACCCCGTGGTGGGCATCGCGAACTTCGCCACGTATGACTACGGGGCGTCCGGGCCGAAGATGTCCTGGGACTTGCTGGGCGCGGTCGTGGGCCTGGCGCTGGTGGCCGCCTACGGGACGGACCGGATGCTCGTGGCGCGTGAGCGGCGGGCCCACACGTCGTGAGCGAGCGGATGGACGCAGCCGCCGTCGCGCGGCTTGTTCCGGGGCTGGCCCTGGCGCTGCCCCGGGGGCCCCACCGGGGGCTCGTGGGGGAGGTCCGTGCCACGTCCGCGGGCAGCGCGCTGGAGCTGCATGACTTCCGTGCGTACCAGCCCGGGGATGACCTGCGGCAGGTGGACTGGAACGCGGTGGCACGCACGGGGGAGCTCGTGCTGCGTATCCGCCAGGACGAGGTGTCGCCGCGCGTGGAGGTCGTGCTGGATGGCTCGCGCTCCATGGCGCTGTCCTCGCGCAAGGCCGCTTGCGCGCGGGAAGTGGCGCTGCTGACGGCGGAGGTGGCGGCGCGGCAGGGACTGACACCGACGTTGCTGGTGGCCGGTGCCCGGCCGGAGCGTGCTCAGGGACAGGCGTGCCGGGCGGCCTTGGAAGCGGCGGACTTCGACGCGCGGGACGGGCTGCCGGAGTCGCTGGGGCGCCTGCCGCCGCTGCGGCCGTGTGGGCTGCGCGTGGTGGTGAGTGACTTCCTCTTCGAAGCGGACCTGCCGGCGATGTGCGCGCGGCTGGCGCGTGGCGCGTCGGGCCTCTTCCTGGCGCAGGTGCTGGACGCCGAGGACCTGGACCCCGCGGGTGGAGATGGCGCCCGGCTGGTGGATTCAGAGAGCGGCGCGGCGCTGGAGGAATTGCTGACGGATGAGGTGCTGGCCGTGTACACGCGCCGCTTCGCGGAGCATCAGCGCGGCTTGAGGGGCGCGGCCTTGCGTGCTCGCGGGGCGCTGCTCACCGCTCGGGCTCAGGACGGGCTGGGCGCGTTGGTGGCGGGGCCGCTGCGGCCTCTGTTCCTCGCGGCGGGTGCGTCGTGAGGGGGCGCTGGGTAGCGGGCAGGGAGCGCATCGCGGGAGGTGACGCGTGAGCTTCGGCTTCCCGTGGGGGCTGCTGGCGCTGGGCGCGCTCGTGCCGCTGGTGGCGGCGTATTTCCTGCGGCGCCGGCAGAAGCCGGTGGTGGTGAGCGCGCTCTTCCTGTGGCGCAGGCCCAGTCCCCGCGCCGAGGCGGGGCCTCGCTGGGAGCGCTTCACGCGGGAGGCGTCGCTGCTGCTGGAGGTGCTGGCGGTGGTGGCCGCCGCGCTCTTCCTGGCGGACGTCCGGTGGGGGGATGCGGCGCGGGTTCGGCACCTGGTGCTGGTGGTGGATGGGAGCCTGTCCATGTCCGCGCGTGGGCCGGACGGTGTGACGGTGTTGGAGCAGGTGCGGCGCGAGGCGGCGGCGCGGGTGGAGTCGGAGGAGGCGACGCAGGTGACGCTGCTGGCCAGTGGCGGCACGCCGCGCATGCTCGCGGGGCCAGAGGCGGAGCCTTCTCGGGCGTTGGCCGCGCTGGAGTCCTTCCAGGCGCAGGGCGCGGACCATGACCCGATGCCCACGCTCATCTGGGCGCAGGAATTGGCGGGGGCGGGACGGCGCGTGGCCTTCTTCACGGATGTTCCTCCAGTGAACGCGGCCCTGGTGCCCGCGTCCGTGCGGTGGACGGCGCTGGGGGCCGCGCGAGGCAACGTGGCGCTGGTCTCCGCACAGCGGCGCGATGAGGGGCCCACGGCCACGGTGACGCTGAGGGTGGCGCGTTTCGGGGAGGCGCCGGAGGAGGTGGATGTTCGGGTCCGCGCGTTGCCAGGGGCCGGTGCGAAGGCCGGCACGGAGCGGGTGGAACGCGTGCAGCTGCCGGAGGAGGGCACCGCGACGGTCCGGCTGACGTTCCAGGAAGCGGGCGATGTGGAGGTGTCGCTTCCTGACGACGCGTTGCCCGAGGACGGCCAGGTGCGGCTGCCGCCCGCGCCCATGCGGCCCATCGCGGTGGCGTTGGCGCAGGGACTGGGCGCTCCCGAGCAGACCGCGCTGGAGCGGTTCCTCGCGGTATCGCCGGAGGTGGCGCGCGGAGTGGAGGGCTCGGCGATGGACGTGGTGTTGGTGCTGGGCCCGCCGGGGACGGATGCGCGGGTGACGGTGGGGGCGGGCGGCTCGCCGCGCACGTTCGTGGGGCCGTTCTTCTCCGAGAAGGGGCACCCGCTGCTGGATGACGTGCAGTTGGCGGGCGTGCGGTGGACGGCGGGGGACAATCCGCCTGGAAAGCCACTGGTGAGCGCCGGGGACGCGGTGCTGGTGTCCGAGGAGGCGGACGGCCGGGTTCACGTCAACGTGGACCTGTCGCGTTCGAACGTGCAGCGCGTGTCCGCGTGGCCGGTGCTGCTGAGCAATCTGGTGCGCGAGGCCCGCCGCACGCGGGAGGGTTTTCCTCGGCGGCAGTTGATGCTGGGCGAGCCGCTGCCAGTGGTGACTCTCGCGGGTGCGCGTTACGCGCTCGTGGGGCCGGGTGGCAGCCGGCCGGTGTTTGGCGCGGGCGAGGTGACGCTGTCACCTCCCACCGGGCCTGGGGCCTATTCGCTGGAGCGTGACGGCGACGTGGTGGACACGGCGCAGGTGCTGGCACTGGACGCCCGGGAGTCGGACCTGCGTGAGCGCGGGCGCGCGGAGGTGCCGGCACGTGAGGCCGGCGACGACGACGCGGGAGGCAACGCGCCGGGCCGGGCCCGATGGCCTCTGGTTCTTCTGCTCGCCGCGCTGGTGGCGGACTTCTACCTCACGCGGCGAGAGCCGCCGGGCGCTTCAGGGGCGAGTGCGCCAAGTACCGGGGGCGCGTCATGAGCGCGTCGGAATCGCAAAGCACGGGCCATTGTGCCAGCAGGACGGCAGGTGCCGTGAATGTCCGGGCGTACAGTCGCTCGCACTTCAAGGCATCATGGCTGCTCATCGGTGGTGCCTGGGTTGCCGCATGCTCCAGTCCGAACCCGAACGTGAGGGCCCGTCGGTTGCCCTCTGGCGGCATCGCGGTGAAGGGGCCCCTGGCAGGGCCTTTCGAGACCGAGCAGGAGCTTGCGCAGAACGCATGTTCCATCATGACCCGTCAGCCCGGCGCATCCGCGGGGATGTACGGTACGGAGTACTGCGCTCTCGGGTACTACTCAGGCGAGGGAAAGGGATACTTCCTGAGCTACCTGTCCGAGTTGAGGTCACGCTTGGACAGTGGAAGGAAGAGCTGCCTGATTCCGTCGGCGCTCGACGATGAAGCGCATGGTGATGCGGTGGTCTTCTGGGCGCCGCACACGCATCCGCACAATCGCGAGTTCTCGCGAGTCGACCTCAAGACGCATCTGCGCTGGCTGCCGACGCGCGTGGCGGAGAAAGGCACGGGTAGGGCCTTTCCCAAGTCCATCCTGCTCCTCTACCGGGAGAAGACAGGCGAGTGCCGGGTGTATCGGTATGAGCTTCCGTCCAAAGGTGTCTTCGCGCTCCGCGACGGAGCGTGGGTACCGATTGGCCGAGTCTACGATGACGAAGGAAACGTCGAGATGCTCGACGGGATGGGGTGGCTGCCATGAGGTGCTGTCACGATGGGGGAGCCTCCCTGCGACGGGCGTTGGCCTGGGGCCCACTTCTGGGCCTCTGCGGGTGTTCCGCGCTGGGCATCTACCGATTCGACAAGCCGGAGAGAGCCCCTGCGAATGAGTCGGTGACGATTCCGAGCCAGATTGAGGGTGGCGTGGCGCTGACCGGACCCATGATGGCGGCCCTCAAGGTCGCCATGGATGATTTTCGTCCACCCTGGGTTACGGCGGAGAAGCAGGAGCACCTGGAGGAGAAGTGCCTCGCGGATTGGCGATACATCGACGCTCGTGTGGTTCAGGCGAATGACGACCTGTTCTATGTGACGTTCTCCCCCAACTTGAGCGCGTGTGGCCCAGGCCTTGTTCTTCTCGACGGTGGCGTCGTCTACGCTATCGATGGGAAGGGTCGCATCCTCGCGGAAGGGGAGTGACGGGCGCATGACCTTCTCCCTCCCGCAGGCGTGGGTGCTGCTGCTGCCGCTGGGCCTCTTCCTCTGGAAGTACGGCCGCCGGCCGGGCCCGCCCATGTGGCTGCGCGCCGCGCTGCTGGTGCTCGTCGTCGGCGCGCTCTCGGGCCCCGAGCTGCGATGGGCCGATGCTGGCAGTGACGTCGTCGTGGTGGTGGACCGCTCCGCGTCCATGCCTCGCGACGTGGACCGCACGGCCCAGGAACTCATTACCCTCCTGGAGTCGCAGCGCCGTCCCGGGGACCGCGTGGGGGTCATCACCTTCGGCCGGGAAGCGCGCGTGGAGCAGCCCCTCGCCACCCTCGGAGGCTTTGGCGGTTTCACGCGCCCCGTGGACGCGGAGGCTTCCGACCTGTCCGCCGCGTTGGATGTCGCGAGCGCCCTCATCCCCGACGAGCGCACTGGCCGCGTGCTGGTGCTGTCCGATGGCCGCGCCACGGGCGTGGATGCGCGCGGCGCCGCGCGGCGACTGGCGGCCCGGGGCCTCTCCGTGGACTGGCGCCACATCGCTCGCCCCGAACCGCCGCTTGATGTGGCCGTCGTCTCCGTGGACGTCCCCGCCGCCGTCTCCGAGCGCGAGCCCTTCCAGTTCTCCGCCGTGGTGCATGCCTCCGCCGCCGTCACCGGCACCGTCCGCCTGGAGCGCAATGGCCGCGTGCTCCTCCAGGGGCCCTTCGACTTCCAGCCGGGCCCCAACGTGCTGCCGCTGCGCGACCTGGTCGAGGAGCCCGGCCTGGTCCGTTACCGGCTCTCCGTGGCTGCTCCCGGCGACGGCGTTGTGGAGAACGACCAGGGCGTCGCCGTGCTGCGCGTGGAAGGCCCGCCCCGGGTGTTGCTGCTCACGAACCAGTCCCGGGGCACGCTCGCGCAGTCGCTCGCCGCTTCGGGGTTGCAACTCGACGTGCGCACGCCGTTCCGCCTCACGTTGGATGACCTGGATGGCGTGGGCACCGTGGTGTTGGAGAACGTGGACGCCAATGCGCTCGGCGAGCCGGGGCTCAACGCGCTGGCGGCCTACGTCGAGCAGGCCGGAGGCGGGCTGGTGATGACCGGCGGACGCAACAGCTTCGGCGAGGGCGGCTTCCGTCGCTCGCCCGTGGAGCCGCTGCTCCCGGTGTCCCTGGAGATGCGCGAGGAGCAGCGCCGCGCGTCCCTGGCGCTGAGCGTGTTGATGGATGCTTCCTGCTCCATGGGGATGACCGTCCCGGATGGGCGGACGAAGATGGAGCTGGCCGCCGAGGGCGTCGTGGCCGCGCTGACGCTGCTCAACCCCAAGGACGAGGTCTCCGTGCACATGGTGGACACGGCGGCCCATGAAATCTTCCCGCTCAGCCCGGTGGAGGCGGGGTTGCCCCTGGATGCCGTCGCGCGCGGATTCAGCGGTGGGGGTGGCATCTACGTGGGCGAGGCGCTCCGCGCCGGCCGCACGGAAATCCTCCGCAGCGAGAAGCCCACGCGCCACGTCCTCCTGTTCTCCGACGCAGCGGACTCCGAGGAGCCCGATGACTACCAGCGCACGCTGGCCCACTTGCGCGAGCAGGAAGTGACAGTGTCCGTCATCGGGCTGGGCGTGCCCTCGGACCCGGACGCGGACCTGCTCCGGGAAGTGGCCCACCGGGGCGGCGGGCGCGTCTACTTCGCCGAGGACGCGATGAGCCTGCCGCGCATCTTCAGCCAGGAGACGCTCACCGTGGCGCGCGCCACCTTCGTGGATGAGCCCGCGTCGCTGGAAGGGGCGCCGGACCTGCCGCTGCTCGGCCGGCTGTCCGCGGACGGGCTGCCCCAGGTGGGCGGCTACAACCTCACCTACCTCAAGCCCCGCGCCAACGTGGCGCTGCGCACCCTGGACACGAATGGCGCGCCCATCCTGGCGATGTGGCCGCGAGGCGCGGGACGCACGGTGGCCTTCACCGCGGAGGTGGACGGGCCGTACACCGGCGAGCTGCGAACGTGGTCCTCCCTGCGCGCGGCCCTGGAGGGGATGGTGCGCTGGACGCTGGCGGGCGCGGCGCCCGTCGGGGACGCGGTGGTGCGGACCGAGCGGAGGGGGCACCTGCTGCGCGTGACGCTGGACCTGCCTCCGGGCGAGGCGCTGCCCGGCGTGGTACCGACGATGGTGCTCCTGCCCGGCGACGGACGCGCCGCGCCGGTGGAGCGTCCGATGCGGTGGGAGGATGAAGACCGGCTCGTCGCCGAGTACCCGCTGGAGGGCAGTGGAACGTGGCACCCGGTGGTACGGTTGGGCGCGAAGGTGCTCCGCGCGCCGCCCGTCACGCTGCCCTATGCGCCGGAGTTCGAGCCCGGCTCCGCGAAGGCGGGACTGGAGCTGCTGCGCGCCATCGCGGCGGTAGGAGGTGGCGTGGAGCGCTTGTCCATGACGGGCCTCTTCATGGAGGCCCCGGAGTCGCTGGGCCGCGTGGCGCTGGCGCCGTGGCTGGTGGCCCTGGCGCTGGCCCTGCTGCTGGCGGAGGTGGCCGTGCGCCGCTTCCTCTCCGCGCCACGGCTGCGTGCGCCGCGGACCCGTGAGCGCTCCGTGTCCATCCCCGCGACACCCACGGCGCCGTCGTCCACTCCGGCAACACGGACAACCCCGACGTCAGCTTCGCCCACCCATCAGGGCGACGCGGCTCCGGCGCCAGCGAAGCCGGCCGAGGGCAGCGTGGACTCCGCGCTGGATGCCGCGCGAGCCCGGGCCCGCCGACGGCTGGACCGTTGATACGAAGGCGTTGGTCGAAGTGCGGGCCGCCCCGGACAGGAAGGGGCTGGCACGGAGGAGGGCGACTGTCCCCGGTGGGTACGAGTCGCCCCGAACGAGATGGGGGGATCGGAGATGTGGGGCGACCCGCGCCCTGCGAGATTCACAGGGCGAATGAGTGGATACACGAACAGTGTGCACTTTGCAACACGGGTCTAAAATTATCCGTGAACTGGACGCGCAACCTGCTGGCCAACACGGCCTGAAGGAAGAGGGACGCCACGTCACCCGAGGTGGGTGCGCAGTTCCTGCTCCAGCTTGGCGCGGGGCTGGGCGCCCAGCATTTGCCGCACCACCTTGCCCTCCTTGAAGAGCAGCAGCGCCGGGACGGCGCGGACGCCATAGCGCATGGCGGACTCCGGATTGTCGTCCACGTTCAGGCTGGTCACCTTCAGCCGGCCCCGGAAATCGGCGGCAATCGCGTCGAGCACAAGGGCGAGCGCACGGCACGGCGGGCACCAGGTCGCGGTGAAGTCCACCAGCACGGGCTCGGATGACTCCAGCACCTCCCTTTGAAAGTGCGCGTCGTCCAGCGAGATGACGTTCGTCGTCATGGTGTGTCCTCCTCGTTCGGCCGGGCGCGTGGGCCCTGCCTGGGTGTGGACACAGGTGTAGTGGCCTCAACGGGAACGGACGAGCGCCCGCGAGGGAACGCTGTGTTGCGCGAGGTCCCCTTACCGGCTCCGGGAGGACGGGGGCTCGGTGGCGTCGTCCCAGGGGAGCGCGGCGCCGCGTTCACTCAACAGCGCCAGGAAGGCGCGCACCTTGAGCGGGAGCTGCCGCCTGCTGGGGTAGACGGCGAAGACAGGGATGCCCGGCGGCGTTTCGGTTTCCAGCACCGGAACGAGCAGCCCGCCGCGCACGTCCTCGGCGACGAGCGAGGCGGGCAGCCGCACCACGCCCAGTCCCGCGCGCGCGGCGGCTTGTCCCGCGCGCACGCTGGGAACGCGCAGCCGTCCCGTCACCGGCAGGCTCTTCGCGCCGCGGCCTTCGCCGAAGAACCAGACCTCGTCGGTGCCGGGCGCGGCGAGCACGACGCAGGCATGACCTTGCAGCTCCGCCGAGGTCCGGGGTGCCCCTTGCCTCGCGAGATAGGCGGGGCTGGCGTAGTAGCCGGTGCGAAGGCGCCCGAGCCTTCGGGCCACCATGGCGGAGTCCGCGAGCGGGCCGGTCCGCAGCGCCACGTCGTACTCCTCGGAGATGAGGTCCACGTGCGCTTCGGCGAGTGAGACTTCCACGCGGAGCAGGGGATTGCGCAACAGCAGCTCGGCGATGAGCGGTGTCAGCAGCTCGCCCAGCAGTGAGAGCGTGGCGATGCGCAAGGTGCCCTGCGGCGTGACGCGCGACTCACCGAGCGCGCGATTCACCTCGCGAGCCTCCGCCACCAGCCGCGCGCAGTGGGCGTGGTAGTCGCGGCCCACCTCCGTGAGCCGGAGCCCGCGCGTATTGCGCTCGATGAGCCGGACGCCGAGCCGCTCCTCCAACGCCGCGAGGCGGCGGCTCACCGTGGACTTGCGCAGCCCCAGCCGCTCCGCCGCGGCGGTGATGCCACCGGTCGCCACCACCTCGGTGAAGAGGAGCATGTCATCCAGGAGGGGCGGGCTCGCGGGCACGCGGTCAGCCTACCAGGACGGGCAGGGCGCTCAGGACGCCAGGGTGGGGATGCACGGTGCCTGTCCGTCTCCGGCGTCGTCCGCCGCCCTTCGCCAGCGTGGACGTGCCTCATGGCGGGTCCGCGACTCCCGGCGCCCGCGCGCTGTCTGTGTGGCCTGGGTGACGGATTCAGCATGACACCAATAATCCGTCAGGCATTAAAGATAAGAAATTCTTGAATAATGTTTCACGCGGCTGGAGCCTCGGATTCCCCCAGGCCGTGTCCGGTGGACGGTGAGCACCGCTCTCCGGGTTCGCGGCCCATCCCCCCGAGGACGCGATGAAGACGCGATTGTGGTTGCTCCTGGTGCCCGCGTTGGTAGCGGCCGGCTGTGGTCCCATCGACGAGGCAGATGAGCCCGTCATCGATGAGCTGACCGGCCAGGTGCTGCTGGAGGCCACCACGAAGTACGACATGCACCGGCTGCTGGAGGACACCGACATCACCGGTGGCCAGTGGATTACCACCGCGCAGGTGCAGGCCTTCCTCCAGCAGAACAACTCGTTCCTGGCGAACTACCGGGACCCGGCCTTCAGCAACAAGACGGCCGCCGCGCTCATCGTCGAGCGCTCCAAGGCCTTTGGCATCAGCCCGCTGTACATGCTGGCCCGCATCCAGGTGGAGTCCAGCCTCATCCAGAGCGGCAACTCCAACAACCTGGCCAAGGCCACCGGCTGTGGCTGTCCGGACACCAGCGGCTGTGACGCGCAATACGTGGGCTTCGGCAAGCAGATTGACTGCTCCGCCAAGAAGCTGCGCGGCTACCTGACGGACCTGGACGCGGGCCGTGCCACCATCTCCGGCTGGCGCGTGGGCGTGACGAAGTCCACGTCGGACCCGTGCTCGGTGCGTCCCGCGAACAAGGCGACGGCGGCGCTCTACACGTACACGCCCTGGGTGGGCGCGTATGCCCTCCAGTGCGGCCGCACCAACGTGGGCGGCTCGTCGCTGGTGTCCGTCGTCTACCACCGCTACGAGTCGGCCTATGCGTGGGGCTCCGCCTCCGGCTGCTACTCCGAGACGGCCGACACCACCGTGCCGGAGCTCGGCTGTGTGCAGAGCTCGTCGGACGCCATGTGGCGGCAGTGCCAGTCGGGCGCCTTCACCGCGGGCAGCACCACCAAGCCCACGAACTGCACCGCGTCCTACGGCTGGTGCTCCTCCGCCACGCTGGGCCGCTCCGTGCCGCCGCGCACCTGCGTGCAGTCCACGGGCGACCAGCAGTGGCACCAGTGCGGCGCCAACAGAGCGTGGCTGAGCGCGCCGTCCGCGCCCATTTCCGGCGCGGGCCCCGCGGGCTCGTGCTTCGCGATGTACGGCCTCTAGTCGTTGAAGCGGCGGCTCCCGCCCGGAAGGACGGGAGCCCGCCGTGTCCCAGCGAGCCTCAGTACTGGTTGGTCCAGATGAGGTCCAACCCGCCCGAGCGCGCGTCGCCGTACTGGCCTTCCAGGCTCCAGCGCGTGCCCAACTGGTACTCGAAGCGCACCGCGTTGGCGTTCTCTCCCTGCTGGAGGTTGGCGCCCACGCGGCCGGTGTAGCCGACGTAGATTTTGTCCGTCACGTAGGTACCTACTTCCAGCTTGGTGCCCGCGATGCCGGAGGCCCCCGCCTCGATGGAGACCACGTCCAGGGGCAGCTTCGCGGCCAGGGCCTTGCGGGCCTCGTTGGCCACCAGCGAGCCCACCACGGACGCGGCCTGCGCGCTGGCATTCATGGAGGCACCGGAGCTGCGCTCCAGCGTGCGCCGGCCCGTCGCCAGCAGCGTGTAGATTTCCGACTCCGGCAGCGGCGGGTCACTGGTGGGCTTGAGCGTGATTTCCCGCCCCTGGCCCCGGATGGTGACGAACACGGTGACCTTGGCGCTGTCGTTGCGGTGCTCGGCGGTGACGTTGATGTACGGCGCCATGGCCGGGCCGGTGAAGCGCACCTGGCTGTCGCGCTGGATGTCGAAGCGGCGGCCGAGCACGTCCACGCGCCCGCGCAGCACGCGCACTTCACCGAACAGGCGCGCCACGTCCGTGTATTCGACGCGAAAGTCATCCGACAGCCCCAGCTCCGCGTTGATGTCGGAGCCCTTCACCCAGAGATTGCGGGGCGCATTCACATTCACCCAGAACACAATGGGTGGCGTGGCCGTTTCCTCCTCGCCTTCCGCCGCCACGCCCTCCGCCGGGGCCGCGCCTTCCACGGGTGTCCCGTCGGGATTCGCCGGGGGCTGCGCCTGGGCCGCTTCCTTGCGCTTCTTGCGGTTCAGCGGCTCTCCGTTGCGCACCAGCACCACGTCACCGGGCCGCTCCAGCGCCTGCAGGTCCTTGCGCTTGGCTTCCGGCAGCTCGATGGTGGCCTCGGGGATGGTGACGTTGCGCAGGTTGACGAGTCGCTGGGACAGCGTGCCCTCCACCTTCGCGCGCAGGCTCACCAGCGCCATGAGCTGGTCGTCGACGATGATGGGGAAGTTGCGCATCACCAGCGGCGGGTCGGACGTCCCGGGGCTGGACAGCTCGTACTCATTCCGGGTGTTGAGCACCGCGGTCAGCGGCGAGTTGAGGTTGAGTGAGCCGTTGCCGGCCTTCGCCGACAGCGTCGTGACGGCGATGGATTCGCGGCTGGCCTTCAGGGCGAGCTGGATGTCGCGGTACTCGCCCAGGCCCATCAGCCCCAGCTTGCCGTCCTTCCACTCCAGGCTGCCGTTGATGCGGGGCGCGCTCAACGTGCCGGCGACGCTGGCGTCCGCCTGGAGCACGCCGCCGATGCTGCGCAGCATCTCCACCGTGCCGGACAGGAAGGCCGGGTTGAAGTTGCGCGCCTTGAGCGCGACCTCCACCGGAGCGTTGTCTGTCTGGAGGCCCCGGTTGAGCGCGGGCAGTGACACGTCCAGGCCCAGGCCTCCGTTCACCAGCATGGTGCCGCCGCCCGGCTCGGTGAGCAGCAGGTCGAAGCGGGAGCGGGTGTCCTTGTACGTGTAGTTCAGGCGCACCTGGCCCAGCCCGGTGTTGCCCACGCCCAGGTCCTGCACGCCGGCGGTGAGCTCCATCTGCGGCGTGTCGAGCGTGCCCCGCGCGCCCAGCTCCATGGCCAGCACGCCCTGGATGCCCTGGGGCCGGCCGCCCTGCGGTGGCGGCGCGCCCTCCGCCACGGGCGACGCCGGGGTGGCCACGCCGGGAATCTCCTTCAGCGGCACCGGGCCCACGCGGCCGGTGATGTCGAAGGGAATGTGGCCGTAGACCTCGCGGTCCTGGAGCGCGCCCAGCGGGGCCGCCAGCGTGGCCGTCAGTTGCGCCAGCGGTCCGTCCTGGCGCTGCGCGTTCAGCGTGAGCTTCACGTCCTTGTCGCCGCCCACGACGCTGAGCTGCCCGTTCATGGGCGGCAGCCCGTTCATCGTCACCGCGTTGGCCTGCACGCGCAGCGTCGCGTGGGGCACCAGGACCGAGCCCTCGAAGTCCAGGTGCGCCGTCACCGTGCCGTCCGGCTGCTGCACGCCGCTCATGCCCTTGAGCAGGGTGAGGGGCAACTGCGTCACGCGGGCCTCAACGCCCAGCGTCGTCGCCAGGAGCTCATCGGGCGTGGGCGGCTTCGCCATCAGCCCGCCCACCGTGAAGGGCGTCCGCAGGGCCAGGTACGTCTGCGAGCCCAGGCCCTCCACGTCCAGGCGCGCATCCAGCGTCTGGTCCTCGCGGTCGGACGCGGCGCGCAGGTGGAAGGCCAGCGGCTCGGGCAGCGAGAAGCCCGGCGGCGGCGACTGGTAGCGCACGTCCTGCCCGCGGAGGGTGAAGTCCAGCAGGGGCTCACGCGCGGGGCCTTCCACGGTCAGCGCGCCAGCCAGCCGGCCGCTGGCGCTCTGGGGCTGGCCCGCGAGCTTCATGGCGCCGGCGATGTCCAGGTCCTCCAGATTCAGGCGCACGGACATCACATCGCGCCGGCGCTTGAGCACGCCCTGCACCGGCACGTCGAACTCGGCGGCGAGCCGCGCCACGGGCAGGCTGGCCGCCAGCGTCCCGGTGGCGCGGTCCTTCACGTAGCGCGCCTTCAGCTTCGCCTGAAGCCCCTCGTAGCCCTGCGCGCTGCCGTCTTCCAGCCGCAGGTCGGTCTCCGCGTCGGGGCGCGCCATCGTCCCACTGACGGCGGCGTGGCCCGTCAGCCTGCCGCCCAGGCCCAGCGACTCCGGGACGAAGGCCCTGGGCAGCCGCGACAAATCGAACGCGTCCAATTCCACGCGCGCATTGACGCGCTGGCCGCGCATCGTGCCCTGCAGCGACAGCGTCTGCCCCTCCGACGCGAGCCGCAGCGGGGGCTCCACCTCGACGTTGCCTCCGCCGAAGCCCACGTGCGTGGGCGCCTGGAGCGTCCAGGTGGCCTCCGGCCAGAACAGCGCCAACTGCCGGATGGCCAGCCCCTGGCGATTGCCGTCCACCAGGCCACTGAGCGTGAGCCCCAGCTCCGCGTCTCCCGCCACGCGCACGCTGGCCTCCAGCGCACGCTCCTGCGTGGCCAGCGTGACGGCGACGTCGCGCAAGTCTCGCCCGCCCGCCTTCAGCCGGGACACCACCAGCGTGGCGTTGGACGTGAGGGGGTGGCTGACGTCCGGCATCTCCAGCTTCAGGGATACGTCCTGCGCCGCCACATCGCCGTACCGCAGCGCCGCGAAGCCGCCGTCGACCTTCACGGCGGGCGTGCGCAGCGGGCCCTTCACGGAGAAGTCCAACGTGCCGTTGCCCGCCATGGGGGCCACCACGCCCGGCATCAGCTTGGACAGCATCTGCGAGAGCAGGGCGAGGTTGCCGGCGGTGAGGCCGCCTTGCAGGTTCACCGACTCCGCGGTGCCGTCTCCCTTGGCCTGCAGGGCCACGCCCGGTGCGAGCATCCGCAGCCGCATCAGCGAATACCGGCCCTCCTTCGCGCGGGCCTCCAGCTCCACCGGACCCAGCGGCTGGCCCAGGTATTGGGATGGGGACACGGTGAGCTTCACCTCGCCTTCCATCGACTCCAGGCTCGTGCCTCCGCCCTTCGCGTCCAGGTCCGCGGCGATGCGCGTCTTGGGGCCCTGCGCCATCAGCTCCGACAGGTCCACGTCGCGCGCCTTCACGGACAGGCCGTCGGTGCGCATCCGCTCCAAATCCATGCCACCCTTCACGGACAAGGAGGCGCTGGCGGCCTTCGCGGTGACGTCCACCCGCGCCGCGTCGCCGTCCAGTCCGGCGGAGCCCTCCGCGGACACCGGCACCCGCAGCGGCCAGGTGGGCACGAAGGCCCGCAGCAGGTCGGGCGGCGCGGACAGGCGCCGCAGCTCCAGTCCTGCTTGGAGCCGGCCCTCCGGCGCGCCCGGCGGCGTCTCTGGAGGGAGCTTCGCGCGGCCGCTGGCGTCCAGCACCAGCCCCGCGGCCTCCAGGTCGACATCGCCTTCGAAGGCGCCCTCTTCGCCGCGGGCCTTCAGCGCCAGCCGCACGGGCCCGGGCACGGGACGGGCGAGGCTCGCGGTGGCGTCCAGGTTCGCGCCCACGCCCTGCGTCGCGGCGGCGTAGCGGGCCGAGCCCCGGGCATCCAGGTCCTCCAGCCGCACCCGCCGCTCACCGCCTTCGGGCAACGCCTGGCGGAAGTCGACATAGCCGTCCTCGAGCACGAGCTCGTGCAAGTCCAGCGTCAGCGAGCCGCGGCCCTGGGAGGGCTCCTCGGGGCTGGGCGTGCGGGGCTCCAACGCGCGCGTCAGGTTCAGTCCGCGCTCGTCCTGGGCCAGATACAGGCGCGGACGCTCGATGCGCGCGGAGGGGAGGTTCACGTGCTGGCGCACCAGCCCCGCCAGCCGCGCGCGCACGTCCACCCGGGCGATGTCCGCCACCAGCTCGCCTTCGGGGGCATACAGCTTCACGTCCTCGAGGATGACGCCGCTCAGGGACAGGTCCAGGCGCCCCAGCTCCAGCCGGCCGGAGAGCTGCTCATTGGCCAGCGCGAGTCCCTTCTGGACGAGCCAGGCCTCTCCGCGCGACGTCGTGGCGAAGACGAGCACGCCCGCGACGACGAGCACGATGAGGCCCACGAGGCCCAGCAGGCCCCACAGCACGCGGCGGCCCCAGCGCGCGGGCCGGCGGGGTGGGGGAGGCGCGGCGCTCGGGGCGGATTCCGTCAAAACGCCTCTCCAATCGACAGGTGCAGCGCGCACAGCCCGTCCGGAGCGCCCGCGAACGCGCCGCTGGGCGTCGTCGGACCCGTGGGCCTCCACCGGCTTCCGATGCCAAAGCAGCCTCCGGCTTCGGGATAGATGTATCCCGGGGTGGAAACGGGCAATCCCTCGCCAATGTTCAACCGCCGGGCGATGTCCAGCCGGATGGGCCCGACGACCGTCAGATACCGCAGGCCCATGCCCACGGCGTGGTAGTGCTGGGGGCCGAAGAGCTTGGGCCGGTTCGCGTGGGAGAAGTCCTCGATGCCCACCAGGCCCGTGTCATAGAAGGCCGCCACCATCAGGCTCTCCGTGAACTGGTAGCGCATCTCCACCGAGGTCTCGAAGAGGCTGTTGCCACCCACGGGCACGGTGTCCCATTCCTCGTCCTGGACGACATCCGGGTTGCCGTCGCCGTCCACGTCCGCCGTGCGCTGCAGGGCGGCCAGGGGAGACAGGCGCTGGCCGTTGAAGCCGCGCATGAACGTGCCACCGCCCGAGAAGAAGCGGGTGACGATGGAGCTCTGGCTGCCGCCCGCGGGGTTCAGCGTGCCCGCGCGCACCTTCGCCGCCAGGATGAACCGCTTGTCCTCGCCGAACGAACGGTAGACGCGCAGGTCGGGCAGCAGGCGGACGTAGTTGAAGTCTCCCATGAGGGGCGTGCCTCCGCCCTTCTGGACGGAGAAGGAGATGTAGTAGCCGTCGCGTGGCTCGATGACGTCATCGCGCCGGTCCCAGGTGAAGGCCAGCTCCAGGAAGCTGAGCGCCACGTTGCACTGCGCCTGGCCCTCGCCGCAGCCCAGGACGATGGGCGGCACGCGGGAGTCGGCGCTGACGCGGCCGCTGAGCCGGTACACCTGGAGGTTGTACGACGGGAAGATGGAGAAGTCGGGGTGCGGCTGCCAGATGACACCCGTCTGGAGCCTGCCGCCCCAGAAGTCATAGGCCTGCTCCAGGCCCTTCTCCACGCTGAGCGAGTTCTGCGCCCGCAAGTCCCTGAAGAGGAAGCGGGGCTGCTCGTACTCGGCGGTGACGTCGAAGACAGGACCGTCCTTGTTGAAGTTGAGGACGTTGGGGATGAAGGCGTAGCCCAGCCGGCCGCGGACGGTGAAGCGGCGCAGGCCGCCGCCGAAGTTGCGGTGGGTCCATTCGCCCACCGCGCGGACCTCCTGCCGGGCCGCGTCCACGCCCAGACCGCCGCCCAGCCGCACGGAGCGGAAGGGCGCCTCGCGCACGTCCACCACCACCGGCACCGTGCCGGATTCGCGGTCCGGCGCGCCGCGGTTCACCTTCACCGCGCCGAACACGCCCATGCGGAACACGCGCGCCTGCGCGTTGGCCAGCGCCGTCTCGCTGTACCAGTCCCCCTTCTTCAGCGCGCCCGTCACCTGTTCGATGATTCGGCGCGGAGGCACCTGGGGATTGGCGTCCGTGGCGACGAAGGTGTTGCCGAAGCGGTAGCGGATGCCGGGCCGGGTGCGCAATTCCACCACCGCCTGCCTTGTGTCCACGTCCACCCGGACCTCGCCGTCGACTTCGGCCTCGGCGTAGGCCAGCTCGCGCAGCCGCTCCTGGACGCGGGCCTTCGCTTCCTCCCAGGACTCTTCCTTGAAGACGTCGCCTTCGTGCAGGGGCAGTCCGTCCAGCACGTACTTGCGGTGCTCCTCGCGCACGTCCTCCGGCAGGGTGTCCAGGCCCGTCACCTGGATTTCGCTGATGCGGGTGGGTTCGCCCTCCTGCACGCTGATGTCGATGGCGACCTTGTCGTCACCGGCCGGCTTCACCTCGGCGTGGGTGACCTTCGCCTGGTAGAAGCCCTGGGCCTGGTAGTACCGCTCGATGCGGCGCAGGTCCGCCTGCCACGCATTGGCGTCGAAGTAGCTGGGGCCGCCAAAGGGCCAGAAGCCCCAGAAGGGCGTGGCGGTGGTGAGGATGCGGTCCTTGATGGCGCCTTCGCTCACCTGGTGCGTTCCCTGGATTTCCAGGTCGGTGACCTTGGGGCCCGAGGGGGGCGGCGCATTCGTGGTGGCGCAGGCCGCGGTGAGCAGCAGCGCGAGCGGAGTGGCAAGGCGGAGGTATCTGAGCAGGTCGGCGGCCACGGGGTGTTTCATAGCTGGAAGGCTCGCGGCCCCAACACTTCTTCCGTCCAGGATGGCAGTGCTTTGTCGCATACCGGGACGTCGGGGCAAACCCCAGTGTCCGGTCTCGCGGAATGGCGCCTCGCGAAGACGTGCAAGCCGCTCCCGCCTGGCCCAAGATGGGGGGCCATGGCCCAGTCCCGGCGAATCAGAAGCCTGGTGTTCTCCGTGCTCGCGGTATGCGTGTCCTCGTGTGGTGTCTCCGAGGACGAGGCGGTGCGCCCCAAGGAGGGCGAGAGCTTGTCGGACGCGCCCTACTGCGGCTCGTTCGGCTGCGTGAACCCGTACCAGTTCTGCGCGGAAATCTTCCTGGAGTTCGGCCGCTCGCCGCCCATCTGCGTCTTCGACGACATCTGCGAGCGGCTGGAGTGCGCCAACTCCAACCGCACCTGCGCCCTGTTCGACGGCTTCCCGGCCCAGGTGAAGTGCATCAAACCGTGAGGCCGTCGCGGCCGCGCGTGTCCGCTCACTTGGGCCCCTCGGGCGGACGGTGTCTCAGCGCCGCGCGGACGCGGTGAGCCAGGCCAGCCGCTCGGCGGCCTCGCGCGTGCGCGAATCGGTGAGCAGGTCACTCACGTTCTGTTCGATGCGGTAGGCCCAGTTCGAATCGCTCATGGAGCCGGGCAGGTTGATGCGGTCCCGGGTGCCGAGCACGTCCTGCCAGGGCAACACGCACAGGTCGCTGTTGGCGTTGAGCGCCGAGGCCAGCATGGCCCGGTGCACGTCCGGGGTGAACTCGCGGGTGATGGCCACGCCGTTGAGCTCCGGCCATGAGCGCGCCGCCGCCTGCCGCTCGTGGTCGCCCGCGCCCTCCCACCACTCGGCCATCGTGTCCGTGTCATGCGTGCCGGTGGTGACCAGGGACACCGCCGGGAACTGGCGCGGGTCGCGGTAGTGGTTGTCGTCGCGCTCCCAGCGCATCACCCGGTAGCCGGGCAGCTTGAGCTCCGCGAGGATGTGGCGCACGAAGTGTGGAATCACGCCCAGGTCCTCGGCGACGATGCCGGCGCCCTCGGACAGCAGGCGGAAGGTCTTCTCGCCCAGGCGGCGGTGGCTCTCCTCGTCCGGCGGGATGAAGCGCCCGGTGGGCGTCTGCGCGTCGCGAATCCACTGCCGGAAGTACCCCACCGCGTGGTCCACGCGGCGCAAGTCGTAGTAGCTGGCCGCCTTCTTCGCGCGCGTCTTCAGCCACGCGAAGTCGTCCTTCTCCATGGCCGCCAGGTCGAAGTAGGGCAGGCCCCAGTCCTGGCCCGTGGCGGAGAAGTCATCCGGAGGCACGCCCAGGCGGGCGTCGCGCCGCAGGATGTCCGGGTGCGCCCACACGTCCGCGCTGTCCTGACCGATGATGAACGGCTCGTCGCCGCACAGGAGGACGTCCTTGGCGCGGGCCTGCGTCCGCACCTCGTTCCACTGCTGCTCGGCCACCCACTGGAGCCAGGCGTGGTAGCGCACGCGGCGCTCCAGCTCCCGGGACTTCTGGGCCAGGGCCTCGGGTTGACGGGTGCGCAGCGGCTCCGGCCACTCCCACCACGGGCGGCGCTCTTCCTGCTCGCTGATGGCGGTGAAGAGCGCGTAGCTCTCCAGCCATTCGCCCTGGGCGTCGCGCCACTGGCGGAAGGTCTTCGCCCGCTCGGACTGGGGCGCCCAGTGCTGCGCTTCGAAGACGTCGAAGGCGCGCGCGAAGGCGGTGTCCTTGAGGGGGAAGACCAGGTCATAGCGCACGCGCGGCGCAGAGCGCGCCTCGGCCAACTGGGCGCGCTGCGCGTCGGACAGGGCCGCCTCGCCGCCGGCCGCGGTGAACTCCGGCAGCCGCTGCAGGTCGATGAAGAGGGGATTGAGGCCGAAGGCCGAACGCGTCGCGTAGGGGCTCGAGTCGCCCGGCGCGGTGGGCAGCAGCGGCAGCACCATCAGCATCCGCTGGCGGGCGGACTTCATCCAGGTGAACAGTCCCTCCAGGGCACCGAAGTCACCGATGCCAAAGTCGGTCTGTGAGCGGAGGGAGAAAAGCGGGAGCAAAAGACCGGAGAGCCGGCCGGGGGTGGACATGGTGCGATGCAATCTGCCCCAGCCCCGCGCCGGTGGGAACTGTGGACGCTCTCCGAGTGTGTCTGGGTTCTTCGCTTTCCGGACGGAAGGGCCGTTAACATCCAGGTGTGAACTGGTTGCCGGAGTCTTTCTACGCCCGTCCCGCGCTGGTGGTCGCGCGGGAGCTGCTCGGCGCCTTGCTGGTGGTGGAGGAGGGCGGGCAGCGCCGGGTGGGCCGCATCGTGGAGACGGAGGCCTATATCGGCGAGCACGACCTGGCGTGCCACGCGGCCAAGGGACTCACCCCTCGCACCGAGGTCATGTTCGGACCGGCCGGCGTGGCGTACGTCTATCTGATTTATGGCATGCACCACTGCTTCAACGTGGTGACGGATGCCACGGGGGCGGGCGCGGCGGTGCTGGTGCGGGCGGTGGAGCCGGTGGAGGGCCTGCCCCCGGGGACGCGCACGGACGGGCCGGGCCGCCTGTGCAAGGCGCTGGGCCTCACCCGAGCGCACAACCGGCGGGGCCTGTGCACGCCCGTGCTGCACTTGCGACCCGGGACGCCTGTTCCCGAGTCAGCCGTGTCCCGGGGGCCTCGGATTGGCGTGGATTACGCTGGGACCTGGGCCGCCGAACCCTTCCGGTTGTGGGTCCGGGACAGTCAACACGTCAGCAAGGGGCCGCCACCGGGGCGCCGCAAGCCCGCTTGACGGCGGGCTTTCTGGCTGGTTGGGTGCGCCCCGCCATGTCCGACGAGGCCGTCATGGGCGAGGACCGTCAGCTCCTCGCTCGCGCACAGGATGGGGATGTTTCCGCCTTCGAGGCCCTGGTGGATGCCCACCGGGACAAGGTGTATGGCCTGGCGCTCCGGATGACCCGTTCGGAAGCCGACGCGGCCGAAATCACCCAGGACACCTTCCTGTCCGCCTACCAACACCTGAAGGATTTCCGGGGGGATGCGGCCTTCGGTTCCTGGGTGCACCGCATCGCCGCCAACCATGCGCTCATGCGCCTGCGCCACCGCCGCGTGGCCCAGGCAGCCGAGCAGGAGCTCCAGGGCCCGGAGTTCACCGAGCGGGGCTCCCTGGCGGATTATCCCCAGACGGATTGGAGCCGGGACGCCGAGGAGAAGGCCCTGGACGCCGAGCTGGGCTCCGCCATCCAGCAAGCCTCGGACCGCCTGCCCGAGGGGTACCGGGAGGTCTTCCTCTTGAAAGACGTGGAGGGCCTCAGTTACGAACAGATTGCAGAGGCGACGGGGGACTCCATCCCCGCCATCAAGAGCCGGTTGCACCGGGCACGGCTCGCGCTCCGTGAAGCCATCGACGCTTTCTACAACCGGGATAGCCGCGAGTTGTGAAACGCGACGAAGCGCTCGGCATCATCGAGAGGAACGAGGGCGCGCCGCAGCCAGCCGAGGTTCGGATGTACAACTGCAAAGATTCCATCAACCTCCTGCTGCAATTCCTCGACGGAGAGATGTCTCCCGAGGACACACAGCACTTACGTGAGCACCTGCGCGGTTGCAGTCCCTGTGTGGACTTCCTGCGCACCTACCGGGCCACACCCGGGCTGTGCAAGAAGGCGCTGGTGGCGAAGATGCCGAAGGAAGTCTCCGAGAAGCTCACCGAGTTCCTTCGCTCCAAAATCAAGTCCGCCTCGTGAACCTGAAGTCCTTGTCGTTGCAGGAGTTGGAGGCCGCGCTCGCGCCGCTCTCCCCGTCGCCCGCCGCCGTCCGCAAGGTGTTCGCGGCCGTCTTCGCCCACGGTGCGCAGTCCGTGGAGGACGTCGCTTCGGCCCGTCAGGTGCCGCGCCGCGTGGGAGACCACCTGCGTGCCCACGCGGAGATGCCGAAGCTGGCAATCGTCGAGCGCCGCCGCGCGGACGACGGCTTCGTGAAGTACCTCTTCGACTCGCCGCTGGGCGGACGTATCGAAGCGGTCCGCATCCCCATCTTCGATGAGAAGTACGTCATCTGCGTCTCCAGCCAGGTGGGCTGTGCGCTGGCGTGCGACTTCTGCATGACGGGGAAGTTGGGCTTCAAAAGGAACCTCCAGACCTGGGAGATATTGGACCAGGTGCTCCAGGTCCGGGAGGAAGCGGACCGGCCGGTGCGCGGCGTCGTCTTCATGGGGATGGGGGAGCCGCTGCTCAACTACAAGGAGACGCTGCGGGCCGCGGACATCCTGCGGCACCCTGCGGGGTTCTCCATCGCGGGCGAGGCGATTACCTTCTCCACGGCGGGCCATGTGCCGGCGATCCGCCGCTACGTGCGCGAAGGGCATCCGTACCGGCTGGCCTTCTCCGTGACGAGCGCCATCGCGGAGAAGCGGGCGAAGGTGCTGCCGATTGAGAAGACGCACCCGCTGCCGGAGCTCATCGCCGCCATCCGCGAGTACAGCGAGGTGCGGCGCGAGCGGGCGATGATCGCCTATGTCGCCATCAGCGGCTTCAACATGGGGCGCGAGGACGCCGAGGCGCTGAAGGTCGCCTTCGAGGGCATCCGCATCAAGGTGGACCTCATCGACGTGACGGACCCCACCGGGAAGTACCTGCCGCCCACGCCCGAGGAGCTGAGCGCCTTCCGCGACCACCTCCAGATTCTCAAGTCGCCGGTGGCGCGTCGGTACTCCGGTGGCAAGGAGATTGGCGCGGCGTGTGGCACGCTGGCGGCCACGCAGTATGGCGGCACGGTGATGCCGCGGCCCGCCGAGGCGCCTCCGTCCACGACGCCATGACGCGGGCCCCGCGTGGGCCCCGGGGATGTTCACCGGTGGCGGGGCCAGGGCGGAAGCACCTTTCGTGTTGGCGGCTTCCGACTTAAATCCGACGGAGCACGACTCGCCGGAGGTCGCACGCTCGGATGGTGGAATACATCGACCAGCTCATCTCGGCCCTGGGGCCCCTGGGCCTGCTCGTGCTGGGGCTGGCGGCGATGCTGGAGTACGTCGTGCCGCCCTTTCCCGGAGACACCATCACCCTGCTGGGGGGCGTGTACGCGGTGCGTGGTTCGCAGCCGTGGGTGCTCGTCTTCCTGGTGGTGACGGTGGGCAGTGTGGTGGGCGCGGCCATCAACTACGCGGTGGGGCACTGGCTGGCGAAGCGCTTCGACGCCCACCCCGAACGCAGCTTCTTGGGCATCACCCATGCGCGGCTGGAGCAGGTTCAAGCGCGCATGCGCGTGAATGGGCCGTGGCTGCTGCTGGTGAATCGGTTCCTGCCGGGCATCCGGGGCCTCATCTTTGTCGCCGCGGGCGCCTCTCGCATGCCGCGCTTCAACGCGCTGGCGCTGGGCGCGGTGTCCGCCATGGCACATACCGGGCTGGTGCTGGGGCTGGGCGCGGCGGTGGGCGGCAATCTGGAGCGGCTGACGGCGCTCGTCACCCGGTACCAGTACGCGGTGGTGGGACTGGTCGTCATTGGCGCCATTGGCGTGGGCATCCGGATGTTGGCCCGGCGCCGTGCCCCCGCGCCGGGGCCTTGAGTTCGTCTCAGGACGGCGCCTTGGCGTTGCATTGCAGGGGCGCGCGGCCCCGCGCTTGAGTCGCGGACATGCATCCGCAGGCGCGTTCCTGGAGTCCATTGTGGGTGGCGCTCATGCTCGCCGTGGGCGGGTGCCAGTCGGGGGACTCCGGGATGGGAGGCTCGCGTCAGGGGTTCCGGCCCCGGGATGCGGTGGTGGACTTCGGCCGTGTGCTGGAGGGGACGCAGGCGCGCCGCGCGGTGACGGTGCTGGCCACGGGCCGAGTGGGTCTGACGGTGGCGGCATCCGTGGAGGCGCCCTTCGCCGTGGTGACGTCCGAGGTGAGCATATCTGGCGGCGGCGCGACCGAAGTGGAGGTCGTCTTCACCGCGGGGCATGGGCCGTCGGAGGGAATGCTGCTGTTGTCAGGCGCGGGGCTGACGGAGTCCGTTCGCCTCACGGGCCTGGGCATCCGGCCCACGCCGTGTCCGGAGCGCCCCTGCTTCGACTCCCGCTTCGACGTGGCATCCGGGACGTGCGTGGAGGCGCCGCTGGAGGAAGGCGCCGCGTGCACGCCGGAGAGCCGCTGTCAGGTGGATGGCCGCTGCCAGGCGAGCGTCTGCGTGGGCCACCCGAGGACGTGTGATGACAACAATCCGTGCACGGTGGATGCCTGTTCGCCCACGCAGGGGTGTGTGACGTCGCGGGTGGCGTGCCCCGCGCCGCAGAACCCCTGCAAGGTGGGGGTGTGCGACCGGGACGAGGGCTGCACGGCGGTGGACGCCGACGACTTCAGTCCTTGCGGCCCGGCGGACTGTCAGAAGGCGCGTCTGTGCTTCAGCGGCGCATGCCGGGAGGTGACGCCACCCGAGGGCTTCGTCTGCGCGCCTGCTACCGCCTGCCAGGGAGAAGGGACGTGCCAGGGCGGCGTGTGTCAGCGGCCGGACCCTGTCGAGCTCGCGCCGGAGCTCAGCCTGGAGCTGGAAGGCGTGCCGGTGGAGGCGGACGGTGGGACGGTATTGCTCGTCTCGGAAGACGCTCTCTACACCTCCGTGTGTGGCGGGGACGCGGGCTGCCAGTTGGTCGCGTACACGCGCTCTGGGCTGCTGCGGTACGCGTCTTCGTACCCGGATGGGGGTGCGCGGACGCTGCTGGCCGCGTCGGATGCGGGCGTGGTGGTCCATGCGCCAGAGGGGCTCGAGGCCTATGCGCCGCGCGGCTCCGGTGCGCGCCTGTGGCAGGCCTCGTGGGCGTCGCTAGGGGCGGGCGAGGGCCTGCCGCTGGGAGGCGCCGCCGCGAGCCACATCGCACTCACGCACGAGGAGGACATCCTCGCGTACGTCGCGTGGCGAGCCGTGCCGGATGCCGGCGGCGTGGATGATGGCGGCACCGCGCCTGAATCCGCGAGGCTCGTCTGGCTGTCGGGTCGCGAGGACGCTGGCACGTTGCTGGGCGCGTCACAGGTCGAAGCCTGGCGAGGAGAGGCGCGGCTGGGGCTGGACGTGCTGGGGACGGCCTATCTCTACACGGTGGATGGGCGACTGGCGCGGGTGGAGGTGTCGCCAGGAGTGGCGGATGGCGGTGGGGGGACGGAGTTGAAGCTGAGCGCGCTGCTGGATGGCGGTGTTCCGGATGGAGGTGCGTCACTGGCCATCGCGGGTGGGCGGCTGCTGGTGGGAGCGCGAGCCTTTGTGCCGGAGGATGGCGGCGTGCCCGTCATGCTCTCCGAAGGGGGCGGTGGAGCCAGCGTGCGGGTGCCCATCGCGGAGCCGGCGCTCCTGTCCTCGGGTGGCCAGCCTGGCCAGCTCTTCGCGCGGGCATGTGCGCGCACGGACGGCGTTCCCTGCACGGCGCGGGAGGAGCGTGTCGTGCTTCGCGCCGTGGACCCGGAGTCCGGCCACGTGGTGTGGGAGGTGGATGCGCTTCCGGATGAGGTGGCACCGGGCACGGTGTACGAAGCCGCGTTGCTCCAAGGGGGCGCGGTGGCGGTGCTCGCTGACGCCGAACTGCCGGAGGGCCACCAGGCCTGGATACAGTTCTTTGCTCAAGGTGCCCGAGTCGGCAGTTGCCCGCTTCCCAGTCGCCCGCGGGTGGCGGGTGCCGCGTTCCTGGGGCAGCACCTGTATGTCGTCTTGAACCGCGATGGCGTGTGGCGACTCGAGTCGTACGGCCTGGGGCGGGACTTCATGACGGAAGACCGCGGCTGGCCGCAGCGCCATGGTGGACCCTTGCGGATGAGAAACGAATCTCCGTGATGCCGGCGCCGCGCGCCACCCGTGCCTTGGGCTGTCTCAGGTGGCGGCGTTCGGGTCGACCCAGAGGTCTTCGAAGCGCACCTGGGGCGGCGTCTGGTGCAGCCGCAGGCTTTGGACCGCGGGGGTCGCGGCCGCGTGGGCGCGGTCGTGGTACAGCGGGATGAGGGGGCAGTCCTCCTGGAAGAGCTGCTCCGCGCGCAGATAGAGCTGACGGCGCAGCTCCGGGTCGATGGAGACGCGGGCCTCGGCGGTGAGGCGGTCCAGCTCCGGGTTCCGGTAGCCCATGGGGAACACCGTCTGGGCGTTGGAGTGGAGGAGGAAGTACAGGAAGGTGTCCGGGTCCGGGTAGTCGGCCAGCCAGCGGTTGCGGAAGGCGGGGAGGCGGCCCTCGGTCACCTGGGCCGTGTATTCCTCGCGCGACATCTCCACGTAGCGCAGCTCCAGCAGCCCGGCCTGGAGCAGCGGGCGGAAGAGCACCGCGTCCTCCGCGGAGTGGTCATTGCCGGTGGGACGGTGGAGCGTCAGCCGCAGCCTGCGCAGGCCTGCCTCTCGCAGCAGCCGCTCGGCGAGGGCCACGTCCGGTACGGGCGCGGGTCCCATGTCCGCGTCATCCAGCAGCTCGGGTGGGGTCAGCGAGCGAGCCACGCGCGCGCCGGGGTGGAACTGGCTCACCATGGCCGGGATGTCCATGCCCGCGCGGAGTGCGCGACGGACCCTCACGTCGTCGAAGGGCGCCTCCCGGTGGTTGAGCACGACGAAGGCCGTGGAGGGCGTGGTGCTCGCGGCAAGCTGGAAGGCCTCCAGGCCGGGCAGCTCCACATGCTCCGTGTCGAGGAACGACACCAGGTCCACCGCCCCCTGGCGCAGCAGCGCCACCGCTTCCTTACGAGAACCGGCGAGCAGGAACTCCAGCCGGTCCACCATCGGTCCGCCCGGACGCCAGTAAGAGGGGTTCCGCTCCAGCACCACGTGCTCGGGTTCCAGGGCGAGGAGCCGGAACGGCCCGGTGCCCACCAGCCGCCCGTTGGCGTCCGTCCGGGCCACCGCGGTGGCGGTGAGCGCCATCAACTGGAGGAAGAACGCCTTGGGCTCGCGGAGGCGAATCTCCAGCGTGTGGTCGTCCAGCACTTCCAGGCCGGACACGTCGCGCGCCATGCCAGCGGCGTACTCCGGCGCGCCCTCCACGTCCTCCAAGAGGCTCCGGTCGGGCGAGCGGAGCGCCGGGTCCAGCAGCCGCTCCAGGTGGCGCTTCACGTCGCTCGCCGTTAGCAGCGTGCCGTCGTGGAAGGTGACGCCACGGCGCAGGTAGAAGCGGTAGCGGCGCGCGGAAGGGTCTGCGTCCCAGCGCTCGGCCAGGTCGGGCTCCAGCCCGCCGTCCTCTCTGCGCACCAGTGTGGAGAACACGCACGAGGTGAGCTCGGAGACCTGGTTCTCCACGCTGAAGAGCGGGTCCACCGCCTGGCGGTTTCGCAGCGACGCGGCCTGGTGCATGCCCACGCGCAGCGTCCCGCCGGAGTGGGGCGTGGGGAGCTTGAAGTGGTACACCTCCGCTTCCAGGCCCTCTGCTTCGTGGCCCAGTTGGTCCACCGTTCGCGTCAGCCCGTCGCCGATGCGGATGACCCGGCGTGCGTCCTCGCGCACCTGGGCGACTTCCTCGCGGATGGAGGCGTCTGCCTTGGTGAGCACCACGTTGGCGGAGCGCAGCTCCTCCAGGGCGGCGCTCAGCCGCACCACCGACTCGGAGAGGTCGCGCCCGGTGCGCGCCTGGGCCTCCGCCTTCTGCGAGGCGCCCTGGCCCACGCGGGCCATCTCCTGTGTCTGGCGCAGCAGCTCGCGCGCGTGGCCGGACTGTTCAATGGCCATGCGCGTGACGTTCTCCACCCGCAGGGCCACGCGGCGGCTGGCTTCAACGACCGTGGCCCCCTGCGCCTCCAGCCGTTGCGTCTCCGCCACCGTGGCTTCAACGGCGGTGAAGGTGCGCTGGGTGATGGTGCGAATCTCCACCAGGGCCTCGGCGGCGCGGTCGCCCAGGGCCACACCGGCGGTGGCTCGCTCGCGGCCTTCCTGCACCAGCGCCACCGCCGTCTGCACGGCGTCGCGCACGCCCGCCACCATGGCGCCGATTTCGCGGGTGGAGCGCGTGGTGCGCTCGGCCAGGTTGCGAATCTCGTTGGCCACCACGCCGAAGGGCCGCCCCTGCACGCCCGCCTGGGCGGCGATGATGGCGGCATTGAGGGCCAGCAGGTTGGTCTGGTCCGCAATCTCCTGGATGACGTCGACGATGCGGCCGATTTCCGTCGAGCGCGTGCCCAGCATCTCCATCAGCTCGGCGGCCTTCCGGACCGTCTCCTCCACCCGGTACATGCCCTTGACGCTGTCGCCCACCAGCACCTCGCCGCGCTCGGCGGTGGCCGTCACGGCGATGGCCAACTGGTTCGTCTCATTGGCACGGCGGCGCACGGAATCGATGCCGCCTTCCACGGCGGCGACGAAGTCCTCGGCCTCGCTGGCGAAGCGGCCCAGTTCGTCACCGGACGCGGCGATGTTGGCCATCCGTTCGGCCATGGCCTGCATCAGCGACGTGGTGTTGTGGGCGAAGGTGTTGACCTGGGCCAGCGAGTCCACCACCTGCTCCAGCCGCTCCGTCATCTCCAGCAGCGCGCCGGTGGTGTCGACGGCGAAGACCTCCAGTTGGTGTACCCGCTTGCCTGCCACCTGGAGGCTGCCGCCCATTCCGCTGACGGCCTCCAGCGTGCGCTCCACCGCGCCGCCCTGCCGCCGCGCGGCCTCCAGCAGCATCCGGGCCTGCCCGCTCACGTCCGTGCTGGTGCGGTGCAGGTTGGCCGTCACCCGCTGCACCTGCGCCAGGGCGCGCCGCAGGGACAGGATGAGGCGGCGCACGTCCTCGTGGCCTTCATAGCGCGGCCCCACCGTGGTGGTGAGGTCGCCCTCCGCCAGCCGCGCCATCACCTGCCGGCGCACCTGCCGCCGCTGCGCCGCCCAGCGGAACCACGCGAGGTATCCCCCCGCCAGATAGAGCGCGGGCGTGGCGAGCAGCACCACCGCCCAGGTGGCATTCGGAAGCGGCGCCCCGGACACGGCTCGCAGCATCCCCCCCAGGAGGAGCGCGGAGACCAGCCCTGCCGCCAGGCCGAACGTGAACAGGTACCGTTTGGCGCCCATGAAGGAGTGGAACGCTACTCCGCCTTCTCGCGCCGGTCCTCAAAACGCCGCACACTGGGGCCGTGGCCACCCTGCTTGCCCTGCTGCTGCTGACGCTCCCGGTAAAGCCAGAGAATCCTGGTAGCGCTGGCGCGCCACCCGCGTCCCAGGCGGATTCCACGCGTTACGTCTTCGCCTGGCGCGGCGTGCCGGTAGGCACGGTGACGCTGAAGCTGGAGCCGGGCCGTTTTACCTACGTCAGCCAGCACCTGCACACCCGCGCCGGAAAGGCGGGAGCGCGCCGCCGGGAGCAGTCCCTGGCGGTGGATGCCCAGGGGCGGGTGCGTGGCTCGCCGGCGGTGCCGCAGGCGCTGTGGCTCTGGAAGGGCGTGCCCGCCGTGGGGTGTGTCGTGGGGCGGGAGGAGCTGACGGGCCGCGAGGGCCCACACTGCGTCACCCGCGTGGAGGACCGGCGCGTGGAGGGAACGTTGTTGGGGACGGCCTTCCAGGCCCGCTATGGGGCGGACGGCCAGATGGAGGCGCTGGAGGTGGGCGACTCGCGCTTCACCGTGGCCGCGCCTGGGGAGCGGCTGCGCGCGCCTCCCGAGCTTTTCGCGGACGGACTGCCCGTGGAGGGGGCCCGAGGCGCGCTGTCGCTGGAGCCGCCGCTCGACGTTCCAGCGCGGCCGGCGGGGCTGACGCCGTGGAATGCGGCGGCGGCGCGGGCGCTGGCTGCCGAGGTCCACGCGGCCTTCCCGGAGAAGACGCCCGGTGGTGCGGACTGGAGCGAGGACGGCGAGGGCGAGGCGGGCGGGTGCCTGGCGCACGCGCTGCGCTTCGCGGCGGGGGCCCGTGCTCGGGGCGTGAAGGTGGCGCTGGTGCACGGGCTGCTGGTGGTGGACGGCGGGCCGGCGCGCCCCCACGCCTGGGTGCGCGTGGCGCTGTCGAAGGGCGGGACGTTGGATTTGGACCCGACGTCCCTGGACGAGGTGTCACCGCAGACGCACCTGCCCATCGCCCTGGCGGAGGCGCAGGGCCCCGCGCTGGAGGCGGGGGCGCGCTGGCTGTCGCTGCTGCGCGGGGCGCACCGGGTGGTGCGCCGGCCGTGAGGCAGTGGGTTATTCGAAGGGGATGATGGACACCTTCGCGCCGGCCTGGATGTCCAGGACCTCCTTGGCTCGCGCGGGCAGGAAGGCCTGGGTGTTCTCCAGCCGGGCCTGGCAGCGCACGGCGCGGAAACGGTTGCGGCCGGAGTCATTCTCCGCCGCGACGAGGACGTCATCCCCCTCCAGGTCGAAGTCCTCCTCCGCCACCTTGAGCGTACGGAACTTGCGCACCAGGGAGATGTCGGCGGTGTCGGCCTCGAAGTGGGGACCGCCGTCGAACGGGTCGATGCGCTCCATGTACTTGAAGCCGATGCGCTCCAGCATGCGCTGCACGCCGCGCGTCTGCGGGCCCACCTCGCCCAGGACCTTCTGTACGCGCGCGGGGAAGAGCGACGCGTAGATGTCCGAGGCGGGGAAGAGCTCCTTGATGAACTCCTTGTTCTGCCGGCTGAGGCGGTCCGCCTCCTGGTAGGTGAGGCCGGTGAACTTCTTGCCGCAGGCCTCCCACAAGAGGCTGCGGCCGTCCGGCAGCAGCGGCGGCAGCAGCTCCGCCAGCACGCGAGGGCGGAAGAGCCGCCGGTGCATGGCGATGAAGAGGAAGCGCCCGTAGGACAGCTGCTTGCCGGGCTTGTCCGGCGTGGCGCGGTAGGGCGGGTCCACGACGAGGCCGCCCACCTCGGTGGGGCCCTCGTAGTTGTAGGCGATGGAGAGGACCTTGTGGCGAAGGTGACGGGAGAGGGACGCGGAGTAGTGCTCGCGCTCGCTCACCTCGTAATAGATGTGCGGAGCCTCATAGGTGCCGTGCTGCGCGATGATCATCGACGTGCCGATGATGAGGCTGTTGCGCACGTCTTCGAGCACGAAGAGGTACTCGCGCTCGAAGGGGTTCTTCACCTTGCCCGCGAAGCTCTTCACCGACGTGTCCACGATGGCCGACAGCGTTTCCTCGTTGTTCGGCAGGTTCACCGTGTTCAGCACGGCCGCGAGCCTTTTGAGCCCGGGCAGGTCGGTCTTCTGGACGTCACGCAGGACAAGCATTGGGACACTCGGGGCGCCCCCGGAACGGAGCGCCGGAAAGTGCGGACTATACCCCACACCTGCCGCCAGTCAGCTTGAAGGTTGTCCGGCGTGTTGATGACGCGACGTGTTGCTGTCGGCTTGCCAGGACGCCCGGAGTGTGTCAGCCGCCCTGCGCTCGACGTGAAACATGGCGTGAAACATCCAAGGCCTTGCATGCCCGCCTGCCCACTTGCCGGCCCAGCGGGAAGGATTTCGCGGGGGAATGAAGCAGTGAATGGTTTGCGGTACCGTGTGCCGGTTGTTGCATTCCAAACCTTTGCGAGGATGTGTTTTGAGAGCCTTTATCCCCGGATGGCTTGTGATGTGGTGCGTCCCCGGGCTCGCCATGGCAGGCGTCGTGTGGCGGGGGGACTTCGAGACGGGGGACCGCTCGCAGTACTCCCGCGCGCAGATGGTGAACGCGGACCGGCTGCAGGTGGTGACGTCACCCGTGGCCGAGGGCAAATACGCGCTGAAGGCGACGGTGCATCAGGGCGACGACCCCATCAACGCCAGCGGGAATCGCAACGAGCTGGTCTACATCAGCAACGAGCCGGTGGGCTCGGAGTACTACTACCGCTGGAAGGTGATGTTCGCGAACGACTTCCCCAGCGTGGACACCTGGCAGCTCTTCACCCAGTGGCACCACGACGGATGCTGTGGTTCGCCGCCGGTGGAGTTCTACGTGAAGGGGGAGGAAATCCGGCTGTCGCTCCCCGGCACCAGCGAGATTCCCTGGCGCACGAAGCTCACCCGAGGCGTGTGGCACGAGTTCATCCTGCACGCGAAGTGGTCGTCCGACCCGAAGGTTGGCTTCGTCGAGCTGTGGCACAACAAGGAACTGGTGCTGCCCAAGCGCGGCGCGATGACGATGTACTCGGGGCAGCGCAACTACCTGAAGCTCGGCCTCTACCGGAGTGACACCGTGAAGCCGGTGGGCGTCGTCTACCACGACGGCTTCATCCAGGCGACGGCGCTGTCGGACGTGCTCGAGCAGAAGCCGGAGCCGCCACCCGTGGACGCGGGGACGCCGATGGATGCGGGCTCGCCCATGGACGCCGGCTCGCCCGAGGACGCGGGCCGCGTGGACCCAGACCCCGTGGACGCGGGTGGGGCCGAGGAGCCGGGCCCGCAGCCGGAGGCGGACGCGGGGACGCCAGCCTGGGACGCGGGCACGGAGCCTGGGCCGAACGTGCCCCCGCCTGGAGGCATCTCCTCGGATGAGGGCGCCGCGGCACAGTCGGGGTGCAGCAGCACCGGTGGCTCCGCGGCGGCCTTCGCGCTGCTGGGGCTGATGGGCCTGGCGGGCTACCGCCGCCGCAAGGGCTGAGCCTCCCGGGGCGCGCGGGCCCTCGGGCTCGCGCGCCATCGTGGGAAAAAGTGAGAGACGCGGCGCGCTCCACGTGTCCGGAGCGCTCGCACCCACGGGCGAGGTCGGCTCGCCCGGGAAGGTCCGTCCGGCTCCGAAGCGGTGCGCCGCTCTCGTTCGAGCCATGAACCCGACGTGATACGTCTCATGCTTCGCCGTATCGAAGCCGAGGCGGCCGGTGGAGCGCTACTCCAGGCGTGAAATCCAGCCTCATTTCTGACGGACTCGGAGTGCGTCTGACGTGTCAGCCGCGCTCCGTGCCGGTCCTCTGCTCGTGAGCAGCAAGGCCAATGACCTGACAGGTCTGAAAGGGGCCTGTCGGGTGCGGACTCGCCCGTCACGGCCCGCGTCGTGGCGCTGCCTGGCCTCGCGGTGGGAGGTGGCGACCTGATGCGGCGGGTCCATGCATCCAAACGATTCCATGTGCTGTGGCTGGAATAGGGGTGGATTGCGTCTGGGATTGGGGTAGATCCAAGCGCTTGGGGGTAATGAATTGCATGGAAGACGTGGCGCGTCGGTGATTGGAACTGACGTGTCAGTCGCAGGGTGCAATTCCAGGCTCGATGCGAGCTTCAGAGGAGGCAATGGTTGGGTAGTCGATGGCATGTGCGTTGCTTTGGTGGTCCTCAGGCGGGATGGACTCCTTGCCGTGAGCCCGATGTGAGGGTTCAGCAACGACACACAGCAGCCACACGAAGGGATTGGTTCGACATGGTAAAGATCAGCTTCCTGATTGATTCCACCAAGCTTCCCACGGGGGGATCCTCCGTCAGTACCGCGGTCGCGGTTAGCCATCAGACGTTCCTCGTGAACGACAACCCCCATCCCAACCAAAATGACCCCGACTATGCGGTGCCCGTCCCGAGTGGGGAGAGCGTCCGCATCTACATCCAAGAGGCGAACTACGCCTCGACCGTGGGGCTCGCGCCCAATGGCATCATCGTGCATGCGTTCAACGGCGCTCCGGTCTCGGACGCGATCATGAATGACGCCACGAAGCGGCCCATCGACATCCCCAACTTCGATTTGGATCTGGGCCCTATTCCGGACTTCATCGGTTTCGTCGGCGATAGCCCGAAGTGGACCCAGACGCCCCCCTCCTGGAGCAACTGGCCCAACGAGCCGCTCATCGACCAGCAACTCCGGGCGGGCTGGACGCCCACCTTCGTTCCGTACATCACGTTCAATGCCAGTAAGCTCGTGAGCGGTTTGCTCGAGTACGGAGTGGTGTTCGCGCTGACGAAGGACGGAGCGAACGTCCAGTACTTCTACTTCGACCCCTTCCTCAAGATCGGTTCGTCGAGCTGATAATCCCTTCAGCGTACGCGCTGCCCGCGCAAGCCGGTTGCTGTTGATGACACTGGACTTGCACGACGCCGCGCAGAAAGCCACCGCTGCCGTCCGGGACTCGATGGAACCCGGGCGGCCAGCGGCGGCCCCGCGCCGTTTGATGGCGCGGGCGCTCGAGTGGCGGCCGCATGCCTCGTCCCTCTCCGGCCCGGCGCCAGTGCCCTCGCAGGGGATTGATGCCGCTTCGTCATGGCGTGCGGGCCATGCAATATCGGCGCTTCCGGTGCGTAGTTCGAGCAGGTCCGCCCCCGGGGAACGCCCATGCGACACAGTCTCTACCTCCCGCTCTGTACCTTGCTGGCCTGTGCCCACACGCAACCCGTGGCCGCGCCCGCTTCGTCTCCAGTCTCTGCCGTGCAGCCGGCGCCAGCAGACCCTGAGTCCCAGCTCCGCGAGGCGTTGCAGCGGGCTGGCAGGGCGATGGAGGCCGGGCGCTTCGACGCCGCGCTCTCGGAGATGCAGCGGCTGTGGGAGGGCGGCCGCCAGACGGACGAGGTGGCATGGCTTGCCGCTTACGCCTCGTTGGGCGTGGGCGACGACGCCGCGGCCTTCCAGTGGCTGGAGCGCGCCGTCGAGCGGGGGATGGGCTCGCCGGGCGATCTGCTGCACGACAAGTCCCTGGAGCCGTTGCGGCGGATGCCGGGTTACGACGCGCTGGTGGCGCGGGCGAGAGAGAACGCACTGAAGGCGCGCGCGGAGGGCAACGTCGGGGCGGGGCTGGAGAAGGCGACGCCCGCCGAGGCGGGGCTGTCGGAGCCGGCGCTCGCGGCCTTCGTGAAGGCGGCCGAAGAATCGGGCTCGTCGGCCCTGGTGGTGCTCCGCCACGGCAAGTTGGTGGGGGAGTGGTACTTCGGCGGCGAGACGCAGCGCATCGAGTCCATGTCCGCCACCAAGGGCGTGGTGGCGCTGGCCATCGGGCTGCTCATCGATGAGGGCCGCATTCCCTCCGTCGACGCGCCTGTCTCCACCTTCTTCCCGGAGTGGAAGGACGGCCTCAAGGGGAAGGTCACGCTTCGGCACCTGCTCAGCCACACCTCGGGGCTGGCGGCGAACGCCCACGCGATGGACATCTACGAGTCGCGGGACTTCGTCCGCTACGCGCTGGACAGCCACGTGGTGGACGTGCCGGGCAGCCAGTTCTTCTACAACAACAAGGCCACCAACCTGCTCGCGGGCGTGGTGGAGCGCGCCTCAGGCGAGAAACTGGACGCCTATCTCATGCGGCGCCTCTTCGAGCCGCTCGGCATCCGTGACGTGTTCTGGCAGAAGGACCCGTCCGGCAATCCGCTGGGCATGTCCGGCCTGCGCCTGCACCCCGTGGACTTCGCCAAGGTGGGCCAGTTGATGCTTCAGCGAGGCGTCTGGCAGGGCCAGCGCATCCTGAGCGAGGCCTGGATTCAGGAATGTACCGCCGCGGCATCTCAGGCCCACACCCCCACGGCGGGCTTGTTGTGGTGGCTCGTCTACGACAAGGCGTTCCGCGTGCTGGGCCAGGACATGGTGAACGAGGCGCGTCGCAACGGCATGCCCGAGGCGTCGTTGTCTCGCCTGCGGGACGTGGTGGACAAGCCGATTCCCGCCGGGGACTTCATGCAGGTGCTCTCCGAGCGGCTCGGCGGGATGAAGGGCGTCATGGCGTTCATGGAGAAGAGCGCCCGCATCCCGTTGCGCACGCACGTGGAGGGCGCGCCCCGGGGTTACTCCGCGCGAGGCTCCTTCGGGCAACTCCTGCTGGTGGTGCCAGAGCAGGACCTGGTGGTGGTGCGCATGGCTGTGCCGGACGGGCGGGTTCCTCCAGACGTCATGGAGTTCCCTGCATTCAACACGCTGGCCCTCTCGCTGGTGCCTTCTCCCTGACTGGCCAAAGGCGCACGCGGCGGGCCCGGCGGCCTGCCCGTGTGCCTGCGCCGCCGGCCCTGTGGCATAAAGCGCTTCCAGCATGCAGCCATCTCGCCGTGTTTCGCTCGTCCTGAGCTACCAGTACCCAGGTAAGTACGCCTTCACCGTGCTGGCGGGCGCCGTGGAGTCGGACCCGGCGCTGGCGGACGTGACGCTGCACTTTCCGCGCAGCCGCGAGACGCTGCTGGACACGATTCGCGAGCGCGTGGACGCCGGAGACACGGTGGTGGCGGCGTGGTCTTTTTACTCGGCCAGCTTCGCCCCGGCGGCGGAGGAGCTGGCATGGGTGCGTGAGCGGTTGGAGGGACGGGACGTGCTGTGCATCGCCGGCGGTGTGCACGCCACGGCGGAGACGCTCCAGACGCTTCAGGCGGGCTTCGACCTGGTGGCGGTGGGCGAGGGTGAGTACTCCCTGCGCGCCTTGCTCGGCCGGGTGCTGCGCGGCGAGGTGCCGCGTGAGACGCACGGCGTCGCGTATCTGAAGGATGGGAAGCTGGTGCAGCACGGCCGGGGGGAGGGCGTGCAACTGGACGACTTCCCGCCCTTCGCGGCGCGCAACGGGCAGTACGGCGCCATCGAGATTACGCGCGGCTGCATCTACGCGTGTCGCTTCTGCCAGACGCCGTTCATGAGCAAGGCGCGCTTTCGCCACCGCTCCGTGGCCAACGTGGCGCACTGGGCGCGGGAGCTGCGGCGCTCGGGGCGGAGAGACATCCGCTTCATCACGCCCACCTCCATGTCCTACGGCACCGCCGACGAGTCGGTGAACCTGGACGCGGTGGAGGCGCTGCTCGCCGCGGTGAAGGAGGCCATGGCGCCCGATGGGCGCGTCTACTACGGCACCTTCCCGTCGGAGGTCCGCCCCGAGCACGTCACGCCCGAGGCGCTGGAGTTGCTCAAGCGCTACGTCCACAACGACAACCTCATCATCGGCGGCCAGTCCGGCTCCGAGCGCATCCTCCAGAGCACCCGCCGGGGGCACGACGTGGAGACGGTGGTGCGCGCCACCCGCATCGCGGTGGAGTGTGGCTTCGTGCCCAACGTGGACTTCATCCTCGGGCTGCCCGGCGAGGAGCCCGAGGACGTGGATGCCACGGTGGCGCTGATGGAGAAGTTGGCGGGCCTGGGCGCGCGCGTGCATGGGCATACATTCATGCCGCTGCCGGGGACGCCCTTCCGCGATGCGCCGCCCGGGTCGGTGGATGAGGCGACACAGCGCAAGCTGGACCGGCTGGCCTCGCAGGGGCGCCTGTATGGGCACTGGAAGCAGCAGGTCGCGCTCGCCGAGGGCATTGCCTCACGCCGTCGCCCGCGCGCGGGGTAAGGGCAGCGCGGAACGGGCAAGACAGACCTGAAGTCTAGGATTCGCGGAATGCGAACCTGTCTGCTCCGAATGCTTCCGGTGCTTGCTGTGCTTTGGCTGGGGTGTTCCACCTCGGTCAAGCCGCCCATGCAGCAGGCCTGGGATGACGCGGAACTGGAGTGCTGGACTCCGCACGAGGACCAGTGTGTGTCCTTGCTGTGTCTGGGCGACGCGTGTGGCTTCTACCGTTGCACGGACCTGCCGGGGGAGGTGGAGCTGGCGCGCTTTCCGCCCGCCCGTCCACCCGTGGCTGCCGCGGCGCCTGGCCGAGGTCCCCGGCGAAACTGGGGCCTCGGCCAGCAGTTGCCTCGGGGCGCTGTCATGGTGTTCCCCAGTTGGGGTGGTGCGCCTGGGCGAGTCATCCCGCCGTCACATCGGCTGCCGCCCGGACGCTGGGAGAAGCACCACATCTTTCCCCAGGCACCAGAGCTTGCCCAATGGTTCACGCAGCGGGGCGTCAAGATTCACGACTACACGATGCCGATACCGCGAGAGCTCCATCGACGCATTCCCGGTGGTGCGGGAGCCGGTGGTGCCTGGAACGAAGCCTGGCGCGCGTACATGCGGCGGAACAGTGGGGCGAGTCCTGAAGAGATTTTCAAACACGCCGGGGAGTTGATCTACCGCTTCGAGCTGCTTGGTGGGCCGATTCGGCCGTACTATTCCAGGCCCGGAACATGACCCTTCGTGTGTTTGAACTCTCCCAGGACAGCGCGATGTGGCCCCGAATCAACGGGAGCTTCAACGCCGCGCACAAGTGGGGACTGCCTGGGCTGGCGGGGTGCCCTGGCTGTGGGGTGACCTGGGCCTCCTCGGGCCATCAGTACCCCGCTGTCGATTTGTCGAACCTGCCTGCGCAGTTCGAATTCCTGAAGGCCCGGCCCGAGCCATTCGAGGAGTTCGTGAGGCTGCGTGAGTTGGTCCGCCCCTTGGCTCCGCCAGGCGCGCTGCTGCCTCCAGGGACATTGTTCGGCCCGCTGGTTGGAACTGCCTCGGGACGATTCGCCGACTTCGAAACGCAAGGGAGCATGTTGCTGGTGGTTCGCCGGGAAGCGCTGTAACGGCTCCAGGTGGAAGGTGTGCGTGGCCTCGTGGGCTGCAAGACGGAGCTGCGCTTTCGGCAGAAGGACCCGCCGGAGCTCTTGGAGCTTCAGCTCGAACCTCGAGGACAACTGCACCCGGACTGCTATCCGCCGGAGTTGCCTCCACCGTGTGACGTCTGCGGCCGATTCAAACTCACGTTGCCCGACGAGCCCATCCTCGACGCGGCCTCGCTGCCCACGGACCGCGACGTTTTCCGCGTGGGCAATTTCGCGACCGTGATGGTGGGCACCGAGCGGTTCAAGGAGGCGGTGCAGCGCTTGGAGCTGGAGGGCATCACCTTCCGTGAGCTGCCCACCCGCTAGGCGCTCGCAAGGGGGCCCGTCACTTCCACGGGCCTCCGCTCCGCCAGGCGCTTAGGATGGGGGCGCGATGTCCACCGACCAGGCACCTCCCTACTGGCTCCTCATCTCCGTCCTCTTCAGCAACCAGCCGCTGTCGCCCTCGCTGGCGATGACGCTGCACCAGGTGGCCTATGAGCTCCACCAGCGCGGTGAGGGCGCCAAGGAAGTGGCCGGGGACATGGTGAGCGGCCGGGTGGTGAACCTGCGCAAGGACGTGTCCTTCGGCGGCATCGCCGGGCCGGCCTTCGAGGCGGAGATCGAGACCGAGCGGGGCTCCGGCGTCGTCCGCTTCGTCCTCACCCGGCAGGGCCTGGAGATGATGAAGCAGCAGCCCGCCGAGCCGCCCCGGCCCAAGTACCTCAACTGAGCCTGCGCGGGCCCGCCCGCCTGTCCGCCCCTGCTCGCGGACGGTGGGCGTCTCCACTTTGGAGACATGGACCCCAAGGACTACCTCAAGCGCAGCGCGGGCATCCCGCTGGATCCGAAGAAGCAGAAGGACCCCGAGGAAGACGGCGAGCGCGTCCCCGCCGAGGGGCGCGCCGAGTTCCTCAACGACGTCTCCGAGCACAACGGCGGTCAGCGCACCGACGTCGACGTGCCGTGGCGCAAGGGCCCCGAGCTGCAACGAGGCCAGCGCGACGCCTACAACGCGGAGAGCGACAAGAAGAAGGGGTGACCCTTACTCCCGGTCGAGGTCCACCTTCATCTTGTTGCCCATGTGCAGGATGGAGTTCGACAGCGTCGCGGCGGACATCTCCGCCAGCTCCATCAGGACCTGCTCCTGCTGCGCCTGCTCCGAGCCGGCCGGAGCCTGGGACACCGAGCCCCGCGAGCCGTCCTCGGAGATGGGCCCGCGGCCCACGGCGGACAGGTAGGAGTTCAGGATGCCGTTGTTCGGCGAGCTGCCCACCGAGGCGAGCGCCGAGGCGACCACCGCGCCCCCCGATACCATCAGCGGGTCCCCAGGCCGGTTGGCAGGGGCCATCGGGTTCACCAGCGCGCCAAAGCTCGTGCTCGCGGCGCGGGCCTGCGCCTGCGTGGTGGCGGGCTGAATCATCGGACCGGTGAAGGAGTTGATGCGGGTCATGGCGCCTCCGTCTCGGCCCGGGACGCGCACCACGCACGTGTCGGACCTCTCGAAACCCCATTATCGCCCGGCCGCCGGCGAAGTTGCGCGGAAGGCCGAAAACGCCCGAAGGCCGCGGACTTACGGGCGTGCTCCCCGTCAGCCGCGGCCTTCTTGGGACTTCAGGAGGCGCCGTTGCCTAGAACTGGTGGGCCTCGGTGGACTCCGTCAGGGCGAGCGTGCTGGCGTTGCCGCCGCAGATGGCCTCGGCCACCTGGTCGAAGTAGCCGGTGCCCACCTCGCGCTGGTGGCGGGTGGCGGTGTAGCCGTCCTTCTCCGCCGCGAACTCGGCCTGCTGCAGCTCGCTGTAGGCCGCCATGCCACGGTCCTTGTACTTCCGCGCCAGCTCGTACATCCCGAAGTTGAGCGCGTGGAAGCCGGCCAGGGTGACGAACTGGAACTTGTAGCCCATGGCGCCCAGCTCGCGCTGGAACTTCGCGATGGTGGCGTCGTCCAGGTTCTTCTTCCAGTTGAAGGACGGCGAGCAGTTGTAGGCCAAAAGCTTGTTCGGGTACTTCGCGCGGATGGACTCGGCGAACTTCTTCGCCTGGGCCAGGTCCGGGGTGCTCGTCTCGCACCACACCAGGTCCGCGTACGGCGCGTACGCCAGGCCGCGGGCGATGGCGCAGTCCAGGCCGCCGTTGAGGCGGTAGAAGCCTTCCGGGGTGCGGCCGGACTTCTTGTCGATGAAGGCGTGGTCGTACTCGTCCGCGTCGCTCATCAGCAGCTTGGCGCTGTCCGCGTCCGTGCGCGCCACCAGCAGGGTGGGCACGCCCATGACGTCCGCCGCGAGCCGGGCCGCGTTGAGGGTGCGGATGAAGTGGCTGGTGGGCACCAGCACCTTGCCGCCCATGTGGCCGCACTTCTTCTCGCTGGCCAGCTGGTCCTCGAAGTGCACGCCCGCGGCGCCCGCTTCAATCATGCCCTTCATCAGCTCGAAGGCGTTGAGCGGGCCACCGAAGCCGGCCTCGGCGTCGGCGATGATGGGCGCGAACCAGTAGCGGTCCTTGCGGCCTTCGGCGTGGTCAATCTGGTCCGCGCGGCGCAGGGCGTTGTTGATTTTGCGGACCACGGTGGGGACGCTGTCCACCGGGTAGAGGCTCTGGTCCGGGTACATCTGCCCGGCGGAGTTCGCGTCCGCCGCCACCTGCCAGCCGGACAGGTAGATGGCCTTCAGGCCCGCGCGCACCATCTGCACGGCCTGGTTGCCGGTGAGCGAGCCGAGCGCGTTGATGTAGTCCTCGGTGTGGAGCAGCTCCCAGAGCTTCTTGGCGCCCAGCTCCGCCAGCGTGTGGCTGACGGTGATGGAGCCGCGGAGCTTCTCCACGTCCTTCGGGGTGTAGTTGCGCTTGATGCCCTCGAAACGCTGAGCGTGGAGCTTGGCGTGAGGGGAGGTATCGGCGGTCGTCGGCGTGGCGTCGTACATCGTGGGCTCCTCGCTACGGTAAAAGTGATGGGTTGCTGCTGCGAGATTCAGAAAGGTTCAGCGTTGGGCTTCCAAGGCGTCGTAGGCCGGCAGGGTGAGGAAGTCCTCGAAGGTGCCGGCGGTGGAGAGCTGCTCGAAGAGGACGCGTGCGCGCTCCAGGTGGGCGGCGCCGTAGCGCTCCTTGGCGCCTTCCTTCTCGAGGCGGCCCATCTCCTCGCCCAGCGCGTCGCGGAAGAGGGTGAGCGTCACCTTGCGGCCGTCCTCCAGGGAGGCGCCGTGGTGGATCCACTGCCATACCTGGGCGCGTGAGATTTCGGCGGTGGCCGCGTCCTCCATCAGGTTGTAGAGCGGCACGCAGCCCAGGCCGCCCAGCCACGCGGCGGTGTACTGGATGCCCACGCGGATGTTGTGGCGCAGGCCTTCCTCGGTGCGCGTGCCGGACGGCACCTTGAGCAGCTCCGCCTCGCCAATCTTCACGTCCTCGCGCTTGTTGGAGAGCTGGTTGGGGCCCTTCATGTGCGAGTCGAAGATGTCGCGCGCGATTTCAACGAGGCCGGGGTGCGCCACCCACGTCCCGTCGTGGCCGTTCTTCACCTCGCGCAGCTTGTCCGCGCGGACCTTGTCCATGACGGCGTCGTTGGCCGCCGCGTCCCCCTTGATGGGGATGAAGGCCGCCATGCCGCCCATGGCGTGCACGTTGCGGCGGTGGCAGGTCTGGATGAGCAGTTGCGAGTAGGCGTTGAGGAACGCCTTGTCCATCGTCACCTGGCCGCGGTCGGGCAGCACCACGCGGGTGTCCGACTGGAGCGTCTTGATGAAGCTGAAGATGTAGTCCCAGCGGCCGCAGTTGAGGCCGGCGGAGTGCTCGCGCAGCTCGTAGAGGATTTCGTCCATCTCGAACGCGGCGGGCAGCGTCTCGATGAGGACAGTGGCCTTGATGGTGCCGCGCGGGATGCCCAGCTCCGCTTGGGCCAGGTGGAACACGTCGTTCCACAGCCGGGCCTCCAGGTGGCTCTGCATCTTCGGCAGGTAGAAGTAGGGGCCGGTGCCGCGGGCCAGTTGCTCACGGGCGTTGTGGAAGAAGAAGAGCCCGAAATCGAGCAGCGAGCCGGAGATGGGCTTGCCGTCGATTTCGATGTGCCGCTCCGGCAGGTGCCAGCCGCGGGGGCGCACGAAGAGCACGGCGCGCTTCGGGTTGAGGGCGTAGTGCTTCCCGTTCTCCGCCGTGAAGGAGATGGTGCCGCGCACGGCGTCGCGCAGGTTGATTTGCCCGCGCACCACGTTGTCCCAGGTGGGGCTGTTGGCGTCCTCGAAGTCCGCCATGAAGACATTCGCCCCGGAGTTCAGCGCGTTGATGACCATCTTCCGGTCCACCGGGCCGGTGATCTCCACGCGGCGGTCCTGAAGGTCGGCGGGCAGGGGAGCCACCGTCCAGTCGCCCTCCCGGACGGCCTTCGTCTCCGGCAGGAAGTGGGGCCGCGCTCCCTTGCTCCAGGCCGCCTGCACCGTCTTGCGGCGCTCCAGCAGGGCCAGCCGGCGCTCGCCGAAGTTGCGGGCCAGCTTCGCCACGAATTCCAGGGCCTCGGGCGTGAGGACCTCGGCGTAGTCGGGGTGCCAGGTCCCCTTCACCACCACTCCCGGTCCGAACGCCGGGGGTTTCACAGAGGGGGCTTGGTCCGACATCTGAGCTCCTTTGGCTAGGTGCGTTGTAAATCTACTGGAACGGCTCGGAAAATGAGTCCTGCGAGGGCAAAAAGGAAGTGCGGAGTGAATCTTTGCCTGCTTGCCTGTAACTGTGTCAACAGCCGGCGTGTTAAATCTGTAAATCAGCGAATCGTCCCCAGGGCGTGTGCAATGGGGTGCGCCAGGGCGCGTAGGTAGGAATGAGGGCCACGGACGCCAAGTGGGAGCGGCCCCAGAAGGGAGATGTGATGGACGCCAAGAGACGCTGCGCCACCTGCACCGAGGAAGTGAGCCTGGAGGTCCGGAGGTGCCCGCGCTGCGGCGCGCGCACGGAGCCCATGCACCGGGGCGTGGATGGGCGGCTGCTGACCGGGGTGTGCGCGGCGCTGGGACGGGAGCTGGGCGTGGACGCGGCGCTGATTCGCGTGGGCTTCGTGGTGGCGCTGGCGGTGTCCGGGGGCACCGCGCTGATGGTGTACCTGCTGCTGTGGGCCTTCACGCCGCCGTCGGCGACGGGCACCGCGCCCCTGCGGCGCACGTACAACTGGCTGTCCGGCCTGGGCAATTCGGAGCGCACGCCCCGCGTCGAGCGTCGGGTGTAGTGCTCAGCGTCCAACGGAGAAAGTCACGCCGGAGCCGTGCCTGAAGGCTCCGGCCTGTTATTCGATGGGGCCCACCCTTCTTTCCGAGGAGCCCCGCGCGTGAGCACGAAGAACGTCCGTACCGAGAAAGACACCTTCGGTCCCATCGACGTCCCCGCCGACCGGCTGTGGGGCGCGCAGACGCAGCGCAGCCTCCAGAACTTCGCCATCTCCACCGAGCGCATGCCGCTGGCCCTCATCCGCGCCCTGGTGCTGGTGAAGAAGGCCGCCGCGCGGGTGAACGTGGAGAACGGCTCGCTGGCGAAGGAGAAGGGCGAGGCCATCATCCGGGCCGCGGACGAGGTGCTGGCCGGCCAGCACGACGCGGAGTTCCCCTTGAGCGTCTGGCAGACGGGCAGCGGGACGCAGACGAACATGAACACGAACGAGGTGCTCGCCAACCGCGCCTCGGAGCTGCTGGGCGGCGAGCGCGGCGAGCGCCGCAAGGTCCACCCCAACGACGACGTCAACAAGGGGCAGAGCTCCAACGACGTCTTCCCCACCGCGATGAGCGTGGCCGCCGTGGCCGCCATCACCGAGCACGTGCTGCCGGAGCTGAAGGCGCTGCGCGACGTGCTCGCGCAGAAGGCCCGCGCCTTCCATGACGTGGTGAAGGTGGGCCGCACCCACCTGCAGGACGCCACGCCCCTGACGCTGGGGCAGGAGGTCGGCGGCTTCGTGGCGCAGTTGGACCACGCGAAGGGCCACCTGGAGCGCACCCTGCCGCATCTTCTGGAGCTGGCCCTGGGCGGCACGGCGGTGGGCACCGGCCTCAACGCCCCCAAGGGCTATGCCGAGCGGGTGGCGCAGGAGCTGGCCCAGCTCACCGGCCACCCCTTCGTCACCGCGCCCAACAAGTTCGAGGCGCTGGCCGCCAACGACGCGCTGGTGCAGGCGCACGGGGCGCTGAAGGGGCTGGCGGCGGTGCTCTTCAAGGTGGCCAACGACGTGCGCTGGCTGTCCTCGGGGCCGCGCTCGGGGCTGGCGGAAATCACCATCCCGGAGAACGAGCCGGGCAGCTCCATCATGCCGGGCAAGGTGAACCCCACCCAGAGCGAGGCGCTCACCATGCTGTGCGCCCAGGTGATGGGGAACGACGTCGCCGTCACCGTGGGTGGGGCGTCCGGCAACTTCCAGCTCAACGTCTTCAAGCCGCTCATCGCCCACAACCTGCTCCAGAGCTGCCGGTTGCTGGCGGATGGCATGCGCAGCTTCCGCCTGCACTGCGCGGTGGGCATCGAGCCCAACCGGCCCCGCATCCAGGAGAACCTGGAGCGCAGCCTGATGCTCGTCACGGCGCTCAACCCCCACATCGGCTACGACAACGCGGCGAAAATCGCCAAGACGGCCCACAGGGACGGCACGACGCTCAAGGAGACGGCCGTGGCGCTGGGGCTCGTCACCCCCGAGCAGTTCGACCAGTGGGTCCGCCCGGAGGACATGACGGGCCACAAGGGGTAGGTCACCAGGGGAGCAAGGGGGCTCCGGCGTCGAAGCGTGGGGCAGCGTACGCTCCAGGAAGAAGGGACGGGCACGGCGGCGGAAGGGCGATTAGGGTAGGGGCGTCATGAACGTCCCCTTCGTCATCGAGACCACGCACCGCGGAGAGCGGGCGTACGACCTGTACAGCCGGCTCCTCAAGGACCGCATCATCATGCTGGGCACGCCTGTCAATGACGACGTGGCCAACATCATCGTTGCCCAGCTCCTCTTCCTGGAGTCGGAGGACCCGGACAAGGGCATCAACCTCTACATCAACTCGCCGGGTGGCTCCGTGACGGCGGGCCTCGCCATCTACGACACCATGCAGTACGTGAAGTGTCCGGTGTCCACCATCTGTGTGGGGCAGGCGGCCTCCATGGGCGCGCTACTGCTGCTGGCGGGGGCGAAGGGCAAGCGCTACGCCCTGCCCAACAGCCGCATCATGATTCACCAGCCGCTGGGCGGCGCGCAGGGCCAGGCCACGGACATCGACATCCAGGCCAAGGAAATCCTCCGCCTGCGCAGCTACATCAACGGCCTCATCGTGAAGCACACGGGGCACACCATCGAGCGCATCGAGAAGGACACCGAGCGCGACTACTTCATGAGCGCCGAGGACGCGCGGCAGTACGGCCTCATCGACGAGGTGGTGGAGAAGCAGCGCGTCATCGCCCCGACGCCCGCTCCGGCGAAGTAGGGCCCTTCCCGCCCCGGACGCATGCCGGGGCGGGGTGCTCCTCCCGGCGGGGTGCCACACGGGCGCCGCGCCGGACGCAGGTCCTGCACTGGACGTTTCCGGCTTCCCTGCCTGCGGGTGGCACGCGGCGTGCTCACCATGGGCATATGCCGCCGATCCGATTTCGCATCGTCCCCCGGTTCCTCTTGCCCGGCGCCATCCTGGCCTCCATGGCCTGCGCGACGGGGCCCACCGGCCGCCCCCCCGCCCCTCCCAGCTCGGCCGCCGTGCAGACGGAGCTGGGCGCTCGGGACGTGGTCCAGGCCGGCGAGGAATACGCCCGCAACAACTCATTGGTGCTGGCCGAGGCCGGGGAGGCGGTGGAGATCCGCCCCAACTTCTGGCGCATCCGCTTTGGCCTCGCGGACCGACCCGGCCGCGTGCTGGAGGTCGAGTTCGATGAGCTGGCGCGGAGGGTCGTCAATGCCCGCGAGCTGGAAGTCATCCCGGAGAATCCGGGGGACTCCGCCCTGGGCGGCAGCGGCCCCGTGCCGGCGGCGGGGCAGCCCCGAGGCCCCATTCCCTGAGCGTGGACGTCGCCCCGCGGCCCCGGTCCTCACGGGCGGCGCGGGGGCACTCTGTCCGCGTGCTTCACGGGGCGGGTGAGGCGCGGGCTTCCTCGCAGAACAGCAGCTCCGCCTGGCCTCCCGTGCGTCCCACGAGCACGGCGACCTTTCCGTAGGCGCGGCCGAAGCGTCCGGCCTCCTCGCGGGGAAGCCCGGGGACGAAGAGGCTCTGCTCGCACCAACTGCCGTCATCCGCCTCGCCCAGCGCGGGGGCGGCCCCCCAACCCCCGGCGACGAGCTGCGCGACCATGCGCTCCTGCGCGCGGCGGTTCTCCTCGCCGCTCCGCCACTGCGAGCCGGGATTCCACGCCGTCAGGAAGGCCCACTCGCGGTGGCCGCGCGCCGCAAGCGTTGCGTCCAGCGCCGGGTGCAAGGCGCCCGCCCGCAGGATTTGCTCGACACCACCCGTGCTGGAATGGGGCCGGATGATGTAGCGCGTCGCCGCGTAGGCCGTCGCCAACCGCTCGCGTTCGTGGTGGCTCATTCCGCTCATGATGCGCCGCGTGCCCTCCGGGGAAAATCGGGTTTCGGATGATTCAATGTGAATGTTCGATTCCGTTCGACGCCCATGCCCCCGCTTCGTTCCGGAACGGAATGAACGGCTTCGGAGGGGAACAGGCTTCGTCGTTCTGTTGCGGTCGTGTCGCGTCGCGACGACAGCGACATCGAATACTGAGAGACGCACCGTGTTCCGGCGCACCCTGCCGGAGCACGGCTCAGTGCGTGGACCGCACCCCGCCCGTCACTCGTTTCACCGTGCGGCCCGCGGGAAGCGTGTCACCGGGCTGCACGCCGTTGATGATGGACAGCTCCTCCACGGGGATGGTGGACGGGTGCTGCTCGTTGAACTGCTGCAACGTCATGGGTGACGTCACCTTCGCCAGTTCAATCCGTGCGGGCTGGACGGCCAGCGCCGACGCATCCGTCAGCTCGCCGAAGCTGGAGAAGGTGGCGCGGAAGGCGTCCTCGTAGGCGGGAAGCTGCTGCGCGCCGGTGTAACCCAGGAGCTGCAGCGTGGTGCCGCCCTGGGACACGAAGGCCGTGACGCCGGCGATGACGCCCTGCTCCGTCTGCGCCTGGAAGAACGCGGTGCCCTGCGGGAATCCCGTGGGCGCCGCGCTCACCGGCTGGATGCCTTCCTGCGCGAGGAAGCGCCGCATCGCCTCCTGCGGCGCGATGTTGCCGATGGGCACCAGCCCGACGATGGCGTCCTCCTGCGGGCTGATGCCCGCCACCTGCTGCGGCTGGTTCGCCGTCTTCCAACCCTGGGGGAAGGTGAGCTGGAAGCGCAGTCCCGGGTGCATGAAGACGTTGCCCCGGAAGAAGCCCTGCCGCGGGTCGTCGCCGTAGGCCATGCCCTGGAGCATGGCGAGGTATTCCTCCCGGCCATCCTTGAGTTGGTTGAAGTCCACGTTGGCTTTCGCGGCGCGCTCCTTCGCTGTCTTCACGCGGTCGCCCGGGTCGGGGTGGGTGGACAGCCACGTGGGGAGGCTCTGTCCGCCCGCGGCCTTGCCCACGCGGTCCAGGGTGGCGAAGACGTTGGCCGCCTGGCGCACGTCGTAGCCGCCTTTCAGCATGTACTTGAAGCCCAGTTCGTCCGCCTGGCGCTCGTCGTCGCGGCCGTACTTGAGGAACAGCAACTGGAGCCCGGCGGCGGCCAGGCCCCCGAAGCGGGCCACGTCCTCGCTGAGCACGCTGCCCAGCAGCAGGCCCGCCTGGGCGAGCTGCGCCTGGGACATCTGTTCCACGGAGTGCCGTGCGGTGATGTGGGCGATTTCGTGCCCCAGCACGGAGGCCAGCTCCGCCTCGGAGTTCATCGCGGTGAGCAGGCCTCGTGTCACGAACACGGGCCCTCCGGGGAGGGCGAAGGCGTTCACCACCGGGTCATCCACGGCTTGGATCGTCCAGGGCAGCTCCGGCCGTTCGGAGGCCTTCGCCATGGGCAGGCCCACCCGGGCGACGTATTCCTGAACCTTGGGCTCCTGGATGAGGCCAATGGACCCGCGCACCTCCTCCGCGCTCTGCTTGCCCAGGGCAATCTCGTCCTGTTGGGAGACGAGCGACAGCATGCGCTTGCCGGTGGCGGGGTTGCGCACGCAGGTTGTCAGCGAGAGCAGGGCCAGCAGCGGCAGCAGCCGGAGTCGTGAAGTCATGGGGCCTTCCTGGTAGTGGTGGATGCGCAAATAGGTCAGCGGCGGCGAGGCGACCACGGCGGGTGTGGGCGGGCCGTCACTGCTGGACAGTCGGGCGCGCGCATCCGGCCCGCTTCCGTTAGCTTCTCTTCGCGAGGAGGCGTTCGAATGGATTCGGATTCGCTCGAAGCACGGATGGCGCGGCTGGAGCGCAGTTGCCGGCGGTGGCAGGGACTGACGTTCACCGCGCTCGCGTTGGCGGGACTGGGGCTGGGTGCGGCGGCGCTCCGGGGCGAAGACGTGTCCTCCGGGACGCTGGTGGCCTCCCGGCTGGTGCTCACGGACGCGCGCGGGCAGACACGGGCCACGCTGGATACCGATGACCAGGGCAACGCGGGCCTGGTGCTGCGCGACGGCGAGGGCCGGCCCCGGGCGCTCCTGGGCGTGGGCGAGGACGGCTCGCCCCGGCTGCGCTTCTCCACCGCCGAGGGCCAGTCCCTGGCGGAGCTGATGGTGTACTCCGACGAGGCGCCACGCCTGACGCTGTCCACGCCCGGCGGCGGGGAGTTGTTCGCGGTGGGCCTTCAGGTGGATGGCTCGTCGCGGCTGGAGCTGTCGGACGCGGACGGACGGCCCCGGGCCATCCTGGGTGCGGACGAGCATGGCTCTCCCGGTCTGGTGCTGAGGGACCGCAAGGGGCTGCCACGCGTGGCGCTCCGGGTGTCGCCGTCGGATGGCGCCAGCCTGGTGGTGGAAGGCCAGGACGGCGCGGTGTTCCGCGCGCCCGGCGGCTGAGCCGAGGGCTACAGCGTGGGCGGCACCACCTTGTAGCCGCGCTGAAGCAGCGGCGACAGGCGGTCGGAGATGTCCCAGGACTCCACCACCTTGCCGTCGCGCAGCCGGTACAGGGAGTGCCCTTGCAGCAGGAGGGGCTGGGGGGCCGGTGCGGTGGCCTTCCAGTGCGCGAGCACCAGGTCGCCGTCCGCCACCAGGTGGAGGATGTCGAACTTCAGCTCGGGGAACGTTTTGAAGCTGGCCTCCGCCTGCTGACGGATGAAGGCGGGCCCCACGGCGTTGAGGGGCGCGTCCTGGGAGCGGTCCACGAAGTCCTCGGCGATGAACTCCGGGATGCGGTCCAGCATGCGCAGGTTGTAGAGCTCCTCGGTGAGCTGCCGCACCCGCTGTTTGTTCTGGGCCTCCAGGGCGGCCGCGCGCTCCACGGGAGACATCGTGGCGCAGCCCGACAGCCACCCGAGGGCGCACATCAGAATCGTCGTGTGTCGTGTCATGGCCCCACGATGCTGTGCATGGGGCGGGCAGGCGGGCAGTGCCGCCGGCCTCAAACGTTCACCTCATGGCGACAGGTGGCCCAATCCAATGGGCGCGGCGAGGCAGGTGTCCGGTACTCCAAAGGCGTTCACCAGCGCCACCGCGTCCGGGCGGAGCTCGGCGCACAGCCGCGTCACCTCCTTGCGGATGGCCTTCACCTTGGTGCCCTCCAGCCACCCGTGCTCCTGGAACCAGCCGTTGGCGGACTCCAGGCAGGACAGTCCGTAGAGGTCGCACAGGCGCCCCAGCACCGTCTTCAATCCGGGGTCCTTCACGTCCGCCACGCCCTTGAGGAACTGCTCCAGCACCAGCCGCTCCACGTGGGCGTGCGCCAGCTCCAGCAGGTGGACCTGGACCTGGTTGAACGCCTCGAAGGCCTCCACGCCCGCGCTCAGCCGCTTGCGGATGCGCTTGGACACGGTGGCCAGCAGCTCCTCCTCGCGGAAGCGCAGCGCGCGCAGGTGGTAGTCGTTGTCGCGCAGGTGGTCGCTGTCGGTGCGCCGCGCGGCGAAGGGGTTGCGGTCCACCACGGCGGTGGCCCGGTCCGCCAGCAGCTTCAGCACGGCGAAGACGCGGTCGTCCTCGAAGCGCTGCCGGTAGCCGGTGAGCAGGCCCTTGGCGACCAACTGCATCAGCACCGTGTTGTCGCCCTCGAAGGTGGTGAACACGTCCGTGTCCGCCTTGAGCGCCGCCAGCCGGTTGGCCTGGAGGTAGCCCTGGCCGCCGCACGCCTCGCGCGCCTCCTGGAGGACGGCGGTGGTGTGCCAGGTGCTGTAGGCCTTGAGGCCGGCCGCCAGCGACTCCACCTCGCGCGCGTCCTCCTCGGTGCGCTTCACGTAGCGCTCCACCAGGTACTCCAGCGCGAAGTCCATGGCGTACGTCTTGGCCAGGGGCACGAGCAGGCGCCGCTGGTGGGCCTGGTGGTCCAGCAGGCGGAACTCCTTGTCGCCGGCGGGGCCGAACTGGCGCCGCAGGTCGCCGTAGCGCACGGCGATGGTAAGCCCGCTCTTGGCCGCGCTCAGCGCCGCGGCGGCCACGCTCACCCGGCCCGCCACCAGTGTGCCCAGCATGGTGAAGAAGCGCTTGGAGTCGCCGGTGATGGCGCTGGTGTATTCGCCCTGCGCGTTCACCTGTCCGAAGCGGTCCAGCAGGTTCTCCCGCGGGACGCGGACGTGCTCGAACCAAATGCGGCCGTTGTCCACGCCGTTGAGGCCCATCTTCTCGCCGCAGTCCTCGATGCGAATCCCGGGCAGCACCTTCCCGGCCGGGTCGCGCAGTGGCACCAGCAGCGCGTGGACGCCCAGCACCCGGCCACCGACCTCGAGCTGCGCGAACACGGTGGCGATGCGCCCGTGCCGCGCGGCGTTGCCAATCCACTCCTTGCGCGCCGTCTCTGTTGGCGTGTGCACCACGAACTCGCCGGCCTCCGCGTCGTAGCGGGCCACCGTCTCCACGTCCCGGACGTTGGAGCCGTGGCCCAGCTCGCTCATGGCGAAGCAGCCGGGCAGCTCCAGCGAGGCCACCTGGGGCAGGTACTTCCGGTGGTGCTTCTCGGTGCCGAGGAAGAGGATGCTGGCGCCGAAGAGGCCGAAGTGGACGCCGGCCTTGATGACGAGGCTCAGGTCGAAATAGGCCAGCGTCTCGAAGGCGGTCACGAAGGCGCCCAGGTCCGCGCTCGTCTCATTGCCCGAGGGGAAGGCGATGCGCCCCAGTCCGTGGTCGGCCATGGCCTTGAGCCAGGCGAGCACCTGGTCCCGGTACTTCGCCGTGTCGCGCGTGTCCGTGTAGCGGTAGGCCGGGTCCGCCAGCCACTGGCGCACCTGGGCGCGCGTCTCCGGATAGGTCCGGTCCAGCACGGCACGCAGCGCCTCCGGGTCGAAGGACGTGGGCGTGCCCTGTTCGGCGCGGCTGGGGGAAGCGGCGGGGACGAGCGCGCGGACGGCCTCGCTGCCGGAGACGCCCAGGGACTCCTCCAACTGCGCCAGCGCGCGCGTCAGCTCCGGCATGGGCGCGGGAAGGCCCTCGTCGCCGTTGCCCACCTGGGCGAGCCGCGCGCCCAGCTCGGCGAGGTTGTTGTGTTCGCTGTGGGACAGGCGCTCCGCGGTGCGGCGGATGTGCTCGCGCACCTGGGCCAGCTCACCGGGGCTGGGCGGCACCAGCGGGTCCAGCCAGCGTGCCAGCACGGTGTTGGCGCGCAGGTCCAGCCAGGGCTGCGCGCGGGCGGCGGAGCCCATGGCGCGAATCTCCTCCGGCGTGAGCTCCCCGTCCGTCCAGGCCACGTACAGCATGGGCACGAGCGGAGCGAGTCGGGGAAGGGACAGCAGCTCGTGGGCTGTCGGTCGGGTGTCATCCACCATGGTTGGCGCTCCTGGAGGCTTGAGGACGAGCGCAGTGTGGCCAGCCTGCCGCCGCGCGGCAACGGGAAGCACGCGTCGGGCCCGAGGCAGGCGGGCAGGCGCGGCATTCCAAGCGGAGGGAGGCATCCCTAGCTTGCCCGTATGGATGAAATGCAGGAGCTGGAGGCGCTGATTCCCAAGCCCGGGGCGCTGGGCTTCTCGGGCAGCGTGGAGCGTGCGCGACATGAGATGCACGGGCCCTTCTCGCTGCCGCCGGGGCCGGAGGCCTTCTCCTTCGCGCTGTACCAGTCCACGGGGGTGGGGCTGATTCCCGGACACGCGCTGGAGTTGCTGGAGAACGGCGCGGTCTTCGAGCGCATGCTGGCGGACATCCGCGCCGCCCAGAGCAGCGTCCATGTCCTGGTGTACATCTGGCGGCCCTGTGCGCTGTCGGACCGTGTCGTGGAGGCGCTGGTGGAGCGCGCCCGGGCGGGCGTGGCGTGCCGCGTGGTGGTGGACCCGGTGGGCAGCGAGGAGATTCGCGGCGACCGTGACTTCGACCAGAAGGTGGAGAAGGTGCTCACGGACGCTGGGGTGGAGGTCCACTACTTCCGGCTCCTGGCGGGCAAGGTGCTGGGCCGTCTTCTGGGGCGCAGTCACCAGAAGCTCGTCATCGTCGACGGGCGCATTGGCTACACGGGCGGCTTCGGCATCTGGAAGGTGTGGGAAGGCGACGGCCTGAAGCCGGACGAGTGGCGCGACACGCACAGCCGCGTGGAGGGCCCCGAGGTGCGCCGGATGCAGTTGTCGTTCTCCCGGCACTGGCAGGAGTCGGGTGGCGGGTTGATTCCACCGAGCGCCTTTCCGGAAGCGGAACCCGCGGGCCCCTGCGCCGCGGGCTTCATCGACAGCGCGGGCAAGCTGGGCCTCACCGACGCGGAGCGATGGACTCGCTGTCGCTCAACAAGTTGAAGGAGGGCTCGCTCGTCATCCACGACGCGTCCTTCGTCCGCAAGCTGGCGCGGTGCTGGGCCAGGGACCTGCGGCACTCGAAGGAAATCACGCTGGAGAATGGGGGCCGCACCAATCCCTGGCGGCGGCTGGCCCGCCGGGCGACGCAGCTCGTGGGGCAGGACCGGTAGCGAGGGGAACAGCAGCCGGTTGAGCTCCCCTCGCTGGCCCTGAGTCCGCGTGCCCTACTTGCCCTTGGCGAGAATCGCACCGAGGCTGGGGTCGAACCAGGCGACGCGGTTGGGCCCCACGGCAAGGCTCGTGATGTTGCCGTACCTGACGGCAAACGCTAGCGCCCACTGGCTCCCTCCTACCGGGAGCCGGAGGATGTCGTATGGACTCAGGTTCTCCGCGATGAAGAGGTCCGTTCCGTCGCTGGCGATACCCGTGGTGGCGTTCGACGAATTCCAGAGGGATGAAGCAGGGCCGCCGGGCCTGGCTGCCTTCACGATGGTGCCGCCCGGCTGCATCCAGTAGAGATGATGACCATCCACTGCGAGGGGGCCAGCCAGGGCCGTCGTATAGAGAATGGCAGGCGTGCCGCCCTGGACCGGCATGTGGAGGATGGAGCCTCCCTGGGTCCAGAAGAGTTCCGCGCCATCCGTGACGAGCTGGCCAATCCCCGATAGCCCCGAGGCCAGGGAGGTGATGCTCCCGCCATTGACGGGCATCTTGAAGATGGCCTTGTCGTCCTCGACCCAGTAGACAAACGTGGCATCCGTGGTCACGGCGCTCGGGTTTTCGCGGCCGGAGGCGAGCACCTGCGCTCTACCCGTGGAGAGCGACGCCTTCATCACCTGGCCGTTGGTTCGTTTCTCGACCCAGTACACGCTCGTGGTGTCCGCGGCCATGCCCGCGACGTCCGTTCGCCCGTCGATGACTACGTGCTCCGTGCCAGGCGCCATCACGGTATCCGGGCCAGCCTGGTAGCTGGCGGTGAGGTCATTCGACGACAGCGCAGCGCCGTGAACGCGGAACTCGGAGATCGAGCCCTTGAAGAATGGATCCGCGGAATAGGCGGAACGACCCAACCACGCATTCGCGAGCGTGCCCAGGCTCGCCGGAGTGAGCGCGGTAGGGGTGGTGGTCTGAGCCACCTGCATGCCGTCGATGTACAGGCGGTTGACCCTCGCGACGCTGTCCATGGTCACGGCGACGTGCGTGAGTGCGCCCGTTGGGAACCCGGTTGCACTGGTGGCCTGCTCCTCTCCACTGATGGCCGGGCTGAAGATGCTGAAGCGTGGCGCATCGACCGCCGGCCCCGAGTCGAAGCCGCCATTGCGCGGGGTGAGGACCAGGGACTTGTTCCAAACGCCATCGTTGAAGTCGAAGATGCGCGCCCACGTCTGCCCCGAGGCGGAATCCCACTTCACCCACGCCTCGAAGGTCGCATCCTGGAGGCTGGCGAGGGTCCCGGTGATGGGCAGGTTCACATAGGCCCCCGCTCCGCTCAGAATCACCTCGCCATTGACGGTCGTGGCACCCCCCTCGAGCGTGGCATGCGCCGCGCTCACCGAGTCGGTCCCGCCGGCGGTGAAGCTGTAGCGGTGGAGGAGGCTCGAACCGCCCATCGTCAGGCCCGCACGCGAACTGCTCAACGCGTCTTGCTCAAGCTGGAGTTGCTGCTCGGGCGTGCACCCCACCAGACCGAGGACTCCCGCCAACATGGCGGAAACCTTCGTAGCCTGGCGGAGTGCGTCCCACCCTCCGCGCGGCTTGGAGTTTCGCGAGCTGAATTCGGACATTGTTCTCATGGCTTTCACCTGAAGAGGGGCAAGGGAGCGGCAATGCGTGGTGGAATCACCAGGCGCCAGTCTGTGTTTGCACCTCTCGTGCCCACTCGAGCTTCGCTTCCGAATCGGACCGCTCACGCTTCCATCAAGGGGCGTGGCGCGTCTCCGCCAGCGCACGCGTTGGTAGGGTGATTGCGCCCCAGGGGGATGTCTCGACAGTCCGGCGACATGCCGGCGACATGCCGCGAGCACTCCTTGGACCGAAGCGGACCCCGTGTCTCTTCTGAGAAGAGACCTCGTGATATAGGAACGACCGGGGAGCGCGGGGCCCTTCAACTGAGACGGCCGCTGGCTTTGCGCGCCGCTCTCTTTGAGGTGCCCATCGATGAATCGTGACGATGAGACGGAGCTCTGGCTCGCGATTGACGAGGGGATCCTGTCCCGCGAGGAGGCAGCGGCCCTGCTTCAGGATGCGCGACGCCTGGGACGAAGCCCACTGGAGTTGCTTCAGGAGCGGGGCCGGATTTCGGAAGAGACACTTGCCTCTCTGATGCGGGAGAACCTTGTCCTGGAGGAGCGCCCGTCAGGTGAGCAGCCCTCTCCCGAGCAGACCGTTACGGTCGACCCGGTCCGGGCTGAACAGGCATTGGCCCCAGGGGACGCCGACGTCCCTGCTTTCCCGCTCCTCGGGAGGGAGCGATACCAACCCGTGCGGTTCCTGGGACAGGGCGGAATGGGTCGTGTGTTCCTGGCCTGGGACCCACGGCTGCGCCGACAGGTCGCCCTCAAGTTCGTCCGCGACGAGGAATCGCACACTCGCCGCTTCGTTTCCGAGGCCCGTGCCCAGGCCAAGGTGAAACACGAGCGCGTATGTCAAGTGTATGAGGTGGGCCACGTCGGGGGGAAGGTCTTCATCGCCATGCAGTACATCGACGGCCAGTCGCTCGGCGCTCAGGTGCGCTCGCTCACCATCGAGCAGAAGGCACTGGTGATGCGCGAGGCTGCTCTGGGTGTTCATGCGGCCCACCGCGTCGGGCTCATCCACCGGGACATCAAGCCTTCCAACATCATGGTGGAGTCCTCCGACGACGGGACTCCCAGGCCCTATGTGATGGACTTCGGTCTTGCGCGTGAATGGAACGAGTCCGTCACGGCCAGTGGCGCCGTCTTGGGGACGCCGCACTACATGGCCCCGGAACAGGCTCGCGGAGAGGTGAGCGGGCTCGACCGCCGCGCGGATGTCTACAGCCTGGGGGCCACCCTCTACTTCCTCCTCACCGGCGAGGTCCCCATCCCTGGGGCCAATGGCCTGGAAGTGCTCAACAGCATCGCCACCGAGGAGCCGCGCGCGCCGCGCCTGCTTGCTCCAGGACTCCCGGCGGACCTGGAGGCCATTGCCCTCAAGTGTCTGGAGAAGGATCGCGACGCCCGTTACGACTCGGCGCGTGCATTGGCGGATGACCTGGAGCGTTTCCTGGGCGGCGAGCCGGTGCTGGCACGCACGAGCTTCGCGTACTCCCTGCGCAAGCGCCTGCGCAAACACCGGCTCCTGGCCACGGTGGGCGCCGCCGCGCTGGTCACGGCGGGAGGGGCCCTCGGTTGGGGCATCCGGGCCCGCCAGGAGGCCGCCGAGCGTGAGCGAATCGTCCAGCGATTCACCGAGCTGGTGGAGGGCATCGAGTCCAGGGGCCGCTACTCCGCGCTCTCGCGGCTGCATGACATCCGGCAGGACCGCCGGGCACTCCAGGCCCAGATGGCCGAACTGGAGGCGGAGATACAGCGCTCCGGTCCACAGGCGCTGGGCCCTGGGCACCATGCGCTGGGGCGTGGCCACCTCGCGCTCGGAGACGAGGCGAAGGCCCTGGAGTTCCTGGAGTCCTCCTGGCGCAATGGCTTTCGCTCGCCCCGGGCCGCGTATGCGCTCGCGCTGGTGAGCGGGCGGCGCTATCAGCAGCAACTCCTGGAGGCGCAGCGAATCCGTGTGCCGGCGCTGCGGGAGGCCGCGACGCGTGAAGCGGAGCGCCTCTACCGGGATCCGGCGCTCGCGTGGTTCAAGCAGAGTGAAGGCGCTCAGGTGCCCTCGAGGGAATACGTGGCGGCGCTGGTCGCCTTCTACGAGGGCCGCTTCGATGACGCCCTGCTCCTGGCGGATCGCGCCGCCAGCGAGCTGCCCTGGTTTCATGAGCTGCCCATGCTGCGCGGGGACGTCCATGCGGCACAGGCTTTCAAACGCTGGAACGGGGGAGACCCCGAGGGAGCCCGAGCGAGCTTCGAAGCCGGTCGCAAGGCCTACGCCGCCGCCATCGCCACCGCTGAAAGCGACCCCGCCGTCTACCGGTCCCTGGCCTTGCTCGAAAACGATGCGATGGTCATGGAGCTGTATGGCAGGGGGGATGTCATGCCTGCGTACCACCGCTCCCTGGACGCGCTCTCCCGTTGTCTCACCATTGCTCCGGACGACGCCCAGTGTGTTATCCGCATGGCGCGCGCGCACCACCGCCTGGCCGAGCACCGGCTCACCCATGGGGGCGATGGGGAGGAGCCTCTCGCGAAGGCGCTGGAGGCAGCGCGGCGTGCCCTCTTGGTGGAGCCCGGGCTTCCGGCGGCCACATTCAACCTGGCTCGGAGCACCTGGCTCCAAGCGCGCTATCAAATCGAGAGGGGCGAGGACCCACGCGCGCTGCTCGGAGAAGCCGCCGCGTTGTTCGCGAGCATCGGCGTGGCGCACCGGGACCGCGCCTACCACGGCGATTCAGGTCTCGTCTTCACGACATGGGCGGACTACGAGGAGCAGATTGGGAGGGATTCCGGCGGGAACAGGGACAAAGCCATCCTCGCCTACGAGGCGGCCATCGCCTTGGACAATCGTGTCCCCGAGGACTGGATCAACCTGGGTCGTGCGTTTTTTTCACGGGCTTCCCGTCCACTCAATGCGGAGGCGGAGCAGGACCTGCGGCGGGCGGCGGCGGCACTCGAGGAGGCTCGGGCCCTCAACCCCCAGCATATGGCGCTGTACTTCTATGCGGGGCAGGTCGACGAGCAGTTGGCTCGGCGGCGGGGTCGTCGCGGCGAGGATCCGCGACCCGTCCTGGCGCATGGATTGGAGCAGTATCAGCGGGGCATTGAAATCAACCGCCGGATCCCCAACTTCCATAACGGAATGGGCGTGGTGCACTTGCTGCGGGCCGAGGATTCCTGGAACCGGGGTGAGGATCCCCTGCCCGCGCTGGAGCAGGCTCGGACGTGCTTCGAACAGGCCATCGCTGTCGCGCCCGGACAGGGCTTTGCCTATGCGAACCTGGGCTCTCTCTTCGTCCGGCGCGCGCACTACCTGCTCGCGCTTGGCGAGTCGCCTCTTTCGAGCACGCATGAGGCAAGGGAGGCACTGAGACAAGCCTCCGAGAGGATGCCGGGGGCCGTGTGGCTGCGGGTCCTCCTCGGCACGGTGCATGTCATCCAGGCCCGCGTCGAGTCGGACCAAGGGCGAGACCCCGGGGCTGCCATCGCTCGCGCCCTGAAGGAACTCCACGCCGCGTTGGAGGTGAACTCCTTGGAGGCGGAGCCCTGGCTCCAGCTTGGCAAGGCGCAGGCCCTCCAGGCGCACTGGAAGGCACAGCGCGGGTCGCTCCAGACCGAGTCCATGGAGGCAGCGGCGAAGTCCTTCGACAGGGCCCTCACGCTCTCTCCAGACGACCCGGAATATCGCCTGGAGGCTGGCCGCTTCTACCGACGGTGGGCGGAACACCAGAATCGCACGGGTCGTGAAAACGGCCCGCTCCTTCTGCGGGGCCTCGAACACGCCGAGCAAGCGCTGAAGCTCCGGCCCGACTGGGCCGCGGCCCGCGCCCTGCGGGCCGGTTTGAAGTTGGAGTGGGTTGAAGCCGAGCCCCCCGGGGACCCGTGCACCTGGAGGCGCCAGGCCCTCGATGAGCTGACCCAGGCGCTCACGCACAATTCAAACCTCTCTAATGAGTGGGGTGGCCCACTCGCGGGCGCACAGCGGCTTGCCGCATGCCCCTGAGCCTGTGCTTGCGTCGCCCTCCGCCACGTCCGCGGCTGCCTGGCGTGAGAATGAAACGTCGTGCCGCGAGCGTGGGGCGTACCTTGGGAGCGGTGGCTAGACCAGAGAGGGAAGTTCTGTGCCAGGACCGCCTGATACTTCGATTTTCCCGGAGGATGTGGGGGGTTCCCCTTTTGAAGAGCGGTTCTCCACCCTGTCTCTCAGAGGGTACTCGGGGGGCACGGTTTCCACGAGTTTGACGACATAGTTGCGTATGAATCTATCTTGGGAGGTGGGGGCCTTGGTTTTGTCTATCTGAGGAACGAAGTCGTGTTCGTATGTGTTTTTTTCTTCGGTGAAGACGAAGTCGTGGGTGGGATCATTGATTGTCAGGATGCAGGCGTCGGGGTCGGTATCGCAGAAGGTGATTGTTGGAGTCAGCTTCAAGTCGGGAGGGAGTATGATCCTGAAGGTTATCCTGGTGCCGTTTCGGACCGAGATTGGCTTCGGTGTAGGTTTTTCCTCGTTGAAGTTGATGGTGATGACGTGGGGTTGCATGGTCGTCTCCTGGTCTGCCATTGAGGTGGTGTGAGGCCGTCCGCTCAGGACTCCTTCGAATACAGCCCCAATTCCTTGACACGCCGGTTCAGGGCCCGTTTGGACACCTCCAGGCGCCGCGCCATCTCATCCAGGTTGCCCTGGCACGCGTGGAAGGCGTGGGTGAGCTCCTCCACGCTCAGGTCTCCAGCCAGACGGATGCTGGGGCTGCGCTCGATGAGATCATAGATGGAGGAGCGGGCGATCTCCAGGTGGTGGGCGGCCTTCTTGACGTCCCAGTCGTGCGCACGCAAGGCCACGAGGAGTTCCTGTTCGCCCACGTCCGTGGACTTGCGACGGGCCGCAACCTCACGCTTCGGGGGGACGGCGGAGGCGGAGGGCCGGGCCGGCGGCGCCAGGTCGAGCCTCAACTCCTGGGCGAGGCGTGCATCAAGCTCCAGGCAGGACTGCCCCCTGCTGCCGATGACGAGCTGTCGGGCGACGTTCCGGAGCTGACGGATGTTGCCCGGCCAGGGATGCAGCAGGAGCTGCGCCGCCAAGTCTGATGGCATCCAAGGTAGTGCATGAGGGTCTCTCGCGGTGAGGTGGTGGGCCTCTCCGAGCGCGTCCAACTCCTGGCGGGCGAAGTGGAGGAACAGTGGAGCGATGTCCTCCCGGCGCTCGCGGAGAGGGGCAAGCCGGAGCTCATAGCCGGCCAGCCGGTGAAGGAGGGGAGACCGGAAGCGCCCCTCGGCGATCTGCGCTTCCAGGTCCGCATCCGTGGCCGCGATGAGGCGGATGTTCGTCGCCACGGGCTTGCTGGCCCCCACCGGGTACAGCTCCCCCGTCTCCAACACTCGGAGGAGCATGACCTGTACGTCGGATGAGGCCTCTCCCACCTCGTCGAGGAAGAGCGTGCCGCCCTCCGCGGCTTGGAAGAGGCCCTTACGGTCGCGTTGGGCACCGGTGAAGGCTCCCTGGACGCTGCCGAAGAGTTCCGCCGCGGCCAGTTCCTTCGGGAGGGCGCCCAGGTTGACACTGACGAAGGGACCTCGGCGCTGGCTCCGCTCGTGGAGGGCCTGGGCGACCAGTTCCTTGCCAGTTCCGGTTTCGCCCCGGATGAGGACGGGCACGTCCAGATCGGCGACGCGTTCGATGTGTCGGCGCAGGGCATGGATGGCGGCGCTTTCGCCCACCATTCCCAGGGCGGATGGTGCGTTTGATTCGGGGGCAGGGGCCAGGTGCAGCAGCACCCCCGTCCGCCTGGAGAACTCCAGCGGGACTCCTTGTTCAAGCGCTGTCGGACCGAATTCGCGGGCCCCGTGGAGTGGCTCACCCGCTGACGTGCATCGTCCCACTTCGCCCAGGACGACGCGGATGCCTGCTCCCGCGGGGACGAACAGGATCGACTTGCGACTCATGAAGGGGTCGCCCAGGGGCAGGCCCAGCGGCTCGCCCGGGCGGCAGAAGTCCGGGGCATTGCGGGAGAGCGGGACCTCCCGGCCGGCGAGGAGTCCATGCAGCAGCAGCCTCTCCCCGAGGCGGGTGACGGTGGTGTGCGAGCTGAGCGTCAACGCTGGAATCGGGCGCGCGGACGGGCGCTGCCCGTACGGAACCGACTCGGAGGCCGTGGACACGTCCGAGGTCCTCGCGGCCACATGGGGAGGGGGGACGCTGGGACGTGACATCCGTGCGAATTTATCTCAATGCTCAATGAATTGCACCCGCAGGGGCTCAAGTACTGAGGTCGTCCAATACCCTTTCACCCCTTGGTTTACTTAAAGGGTGCGCTGGGACCTGCCCCCTCCCATCGCGGCGGGCACTGCAACCAGGACCAAGCCCTCCTCCTGGCGGGTGAGCGATGGAGGGCTGGACGGGTAGGTGTGCCTATCCCAAATTCGATCGCTGCGTCATGAGCGCGTCGAGGCGAGTAAGCGAGCCGTGCACGAGGCCAGAAGTCTCCAAGCCATCCGGGGTAAATCTTTGTCTATTACGGCCACAACCACCGTCGAGGTGGCGCACTCCAGCGCCTTGGCTGCGGCGCGACACGTGGAACCTGTCAACGCGAGTGAGACAGTGAGTTCGAGATTGGCGGTGTCTTCGGCATGGGGGCACCGCGGGGGAATCGCTCAGGGTGAGCGGCGTAGGCAGCGGCGAGCACCGCAGCGCGGGCCGCTCAGCGGCTGGCCCGCCGGGCGACGCAGCTCGTGGGGCAGGACCGGTAGCGTCAGCGCGCGTCCCTTACGCCGACCTGCCGGCAGAAGCTCAGCACCGGGCACGTGGAGCACTTCGGCCGCGTGCCCGTGCAGACGTGCTTGCCGAAGGGCACCAGCAGCCGGTTGAGCTCCACCCACCAGGCGCGCGGGAGCACGGCCTCCAGCGCCTCCATGGTGGCCTCCGGCGTGCGCGCCTGCACATAGCCCCAGCGGTTCGTCACCCGATGGACGTGGATGTCCACGCTGATGGCTTCGTGCCCGCAGGCGATGCCCAGCGCCAGGTGCGCGCACTTGGGTCCCACGCCCTTGAAGGACTGGAGCACCTGGGCATCACACGGCAGCGCGCCTCCGAATTCATCCCGCGTCCGCGTGGCGATGGCGTGAAGCTGCCACGCCTTCGCTTCATGGAAGGTGACGGGCTGGATGAGGGCGTCGATGTCTTCCGGCGACATGCGCGCCAGGGCCTCCGGCGTGGAGGCGCGCTGGAGCAGGGCGAGCGAGACGGGCAGACTCACCTCGTCGCGTGTGCGGATGGAGAGGATGCAGGCGACGAGCTGCTCGAAGAGCGTGTCATGTCCTCGGGCCGCGAGCGCGAACATCGCCGCGTCCGCGAAGTGGCGCACCGCCTCTCGGATGCGGCCGAGCACCTCGTCGATGTCGAATGGCTTCTTGTCCGGCCGGGGCGGTGGTTCCACGACGCGGCCGGGCTTCGTGGGCGCCTGCCGGCTAGGCATGGCGCGTTCCTCCCGCGGGATGGATGCTCGTCATGTGCTGCCTCCCGCCCCAAACCTGGGGACGCGGGCGCGACGAGGCCCTGGGCCGTACGAAGGGCCGGCGGCAGGGCAGGGGGCCGTCCGTCTTCGTCAGTCGAGCGGCTTTGACAAGTCCCGGGCGTACCAGTGGTCGCAGCCGAAGTGGCCCGTGCTGCCCATGGGCGCGCACAGTGGCTCGAAGCCCATGCGGCGGTAGAGCTTCTGGGCCTGCTGCATTCCGGCCAGCGTCTCCAGGTAGCAGCGCTGGAAGCCCGCTTCACGTGCGAACTCCAGGCAGCGTCGGAGCAGGCGCTCGCCCTGGCCGAGGCCTCGGGCTTCGGGGAGGAAGTACATCTTCCGCAGCTCGCAGACGCCCGCGTCTCCTCCTTCAAGTGGGGCGATTCCACCGCCACCGATGACACGCCCCGCCCGCTCCACGACGAAGTAGACGTGCCGGGGCCGGGCGTAGGCGGCGCTCATCGCTGACACCTCGGGGTCGTGGATGGCGAAGCCAGGGCCGTCCGCGCCGAACTCCGGCATCACCGTCCGGATGATGCCGGCCACCGCGGCGTCATCCCTCGATTCGATGCGTCGCAGCGTCAGCTCTTCCGTGCTCATGCGCGCAACGTTTCACAGCCGGGGCCGAGGTGCCAGCGGCGGAAAGGGGGGCGCCCGCTGCGTTGACGCTCACGCACGGGTTGTGCAACCGGGTGCACAGGTGTCACGGGTGTGATGCAGCGTGTACGCGTTCCCCTTCGTCAGGGGGTGTCTGTACGCGACGGCCTCTTGAGTGGCATGTTCGTTGTATCGAGGGGGATGCATGTACTGCGCTGACTGCCGCGAAGAGCGGCGTGGCAAGGACTCGTGGTGTGCGCTGTGTGGCGCTCGGATGACGGCGCGCTCGCGTGAGGTCATCGAAGCAGAGCTCACGCACGTTCAATTCCTGCTCGATGAGCTGACGCGGTGGGAGTCGTCCGAGGTTCCTCCCAACGTCCGGCGCTTCATCTCGGAGCGGTATGAGCGTCAGGCACGCATCCTCCTCGCGGTTTTGACGGAGCTGCCTCCAGCGGGCTCAGCGGAGGCGGCCACCGTCGTGGCTCCGGCGCATGCGGATGCCGCGACGTCCGTTCCCGCCGCGTTGATGCAGGAGCCTCCCGCGCCGCAGGAGGCGGCTTCGGTACAACCGGAGGTCGAGGTGACTCCGGCCGTGGAGGCTCCGGGACTCACCGAGGAGCCGCGCCGGGCCGAGGCATCGGCTCCATCGGAGCCGGAAGACGTCGCGGCGCCGTCGCACCCGTCCGAGCCGGAGGCCGATGCCGGAGTGGACGCTGCGCCCGAGGCTGTGCAGTCGGATGATTCGCGCCCCGAGGCCCCGCCTGTCTGGCTGCCGCTGCCCGCGAATCCCGCGGAGCCCTATGCGGAGCCGCCGCCGGCGCGAAGCCTCACCGCGCGCCTCGTCGAGGAGACCTCCACCTGGAACCGCGTGTGGAGGCCGTTCCTCTACGAAAGCCTCATGTGGTTCGTCGGGGCCTTCCTCATCCTCTCCAGTGCCCTCTACCTCGTGTTCGAGAGTTGGGTGGGGATGTCGTCCGGCTTCCGCTCGCTCACGGTGTTCGGGCTGACGGCGAGCTGCTCCGCGGGCTTCACCGGTTGGGGCGCATACCTCGCCAGGCGCGAGGCGTTACGCAAGCCTGGGTACATCCTGGGGCTCATCGGTACAGCCGTGGCTCCGCTCGCTGGTATCGCACTGGGGCCCATGGGCTTGGGGGACGTCTTCCAACTGGGAGGCGTCGGCACGGTGTGGCTCATCCCCGCGCTGCTGGCATGGGCGGCAGTTGCGGCCTTCCTGGCGCGCAAGCCGCTGGAGGCCTTCGATTCCACGTCCCGTCCCTTCATCCAACTGGCGCTCGTGGCCAGTACCTTGATGATGGGGTTGGCGCCGCTCGCCGCGGGGCAGGGCGGCCTGGCGCTGTGGCTCAACGTCCTGCCGTGCGCGCTCTTCTTCCTCTTGTCCTCGCGTCCGCCACCAGCGCCGCGTGAGGGCACCGCGCTCGCTTTCGTCCTCGCCGCGCCGCTGTACCTGCTGCTGCTCTATTTCGCGCGCCTGCACGTCGCGCTGGCAGGCGCGGACGTGGCGGTCTCCGTTGGCACCTATGCCCCGTTCGGCGCCTTTCTCCTGGCCACCGCGTTGCGCTTCCGCACGCTGGATGCCGAGCGGGGCGCGGATTCGCTGTCCATTGGCGCGGTGTCACTCCAGGCCACCTGCCTCATCGCCGCGGCACTGGCTCCGGCGCCGGCGCTCTTCGTCACAGCGGCGGTCATCTCGTGGACGTTGCTGTCGCTGTCGCGCGGCGGCGTCGCTCGCATCCGGTGGGTCTACGCGGCCTATGCGAGCACGTACTTCGCCTATGCCTCCTTCTCCCAGCTCATCCCCGGGCCGGTGCGGCGCATCATCAATGCGGTGAAGGCCTGGTTCGGTTACACCACCGAGCCGCTGCCCCTTCAGTTCGGAGCGCTGTCCGCGTTGCCCTTCATCCTCGCGGGCGCGTTGTTCGCCGTGTCGCGGCTGTGGCGAGGTCAGCGTACGGGCAATGCACGGGACCTCGCGCTGGCGGAGGTGCTGCTGCGCGCCACCGCGGTGGCGAGCCCGCTCTTCGTCTTCTTTGGCCTGTCGGGACCGGACGCTCGGCCCTCCTTCTGGAGCGCGCTGGCGCTGGCGGTGCTGTGTCTCGTCCTGGGCCTGCTGGTGGAGCGTTTCTTCCTGACGGTGGTGGGGGCGGGGCTGTCGCTGTTCCTTCCCTTCCAGGCCTACGCCGTCCTGGGGGCGTCCGGCGGCGCGGTCGCGTCGGGGGCGCTGGCCCTCGTGCTCGCCGCGGTGAGCATGCTGTGCACCGCGCGCACACGCGGGTTGCTGGGCGCTGTCGTGGGCGTGGTGGCCACGGTGGGGTTCCTCATGGGCCTGACTGCCGGTGACGGCTTCACGGCCGTGACGGGCATGGCCCTGTGTGGCGCCGCCGCGGTGCTTGTCGCCTGGGTGCTTCAGCGTGCCTCCCTCATGGCGTTGGCGTCCGTGCTGGCGGCGGCCGCGCTTCCGCGCCTGGCGGGAGAGCTCTCGCCCACGGCGGTGGCGCCCACGCTCGCGGCGGTGGCGCTCGGGCTCTCGTTGCTGGGGATGCGGGGTGGGCTGGCGCGGTGGCTGGGCCTGCCGGGCGTCTTCTACGCGATGCTCGCGATTCCCTGGGGCGTGCTGGCCCAGGCGCCGGGGCTGGCCGGCATCATCCTGGTGTCCGCGGGCGCGGTGGCCGTGGCGTCACGGACCTTCCCGGTGGTGCGTCCCCTCGCGGTGCTCATGTCGGCCCTGGCGCTGGTGCACGACATCCCGGGGCTCTATTCGCCATGGGGGGGATGGATGTCACCGGGCCTGTCCGTGGCGCTGTTCTGCTGCTGGGCCCTGGGGGCTTCCGTCGCGGCGGCGCGGTGGGGTCGAGGCATCAGCGCGACGGTCGCCGGGCTCATCGCGCTCGTCTTCCCGCTGACGGCCCTGCTGGGCGCGCGTTCGTCGGAGCAGGCGCCCCTGTTGCTGGGGGCGGCGCTCGCGGCGCTGCTCACCGCGCGCGTACTGCCCGCGGGGCTGAGTGTCGCCGTGGCCGCGCTCTATGCGCTCACCGCGACGTTCAGTTTCGGCGCCGTGCCGTTGTTGTGCCTCGCCGGGGTGTTGAGTCTCCTGGCCGTGCTGGAGGAGGTCCCCGCGGTCTTGCGCGTGGGGGCGGGCGGTCACCGCTTCGCCCTGGCGGCGACGTTGTCCTCCGTCGTGGTGCTGGGCGTCGCGGTGGTGAAGTGGGACGACGCGGGGCTGCCGTTGCTGCTCGTGGGCACCTGTGTGCTGCCCCTGCTCTGGGCGCGAGCCAATCGCCAGCCGTTCTTCGCGTCGCTCGCTGTCCCGTATTCCTTCGTGGGCATCGTGGTGGTGGGGGGCGATGTGCCCTCGTGGGTTCGGGCGCTTCCGCTGCTGAGCCTGGCGCTGGTGCGTGTCGTGGCGCACGTCCCCGCCGCGGCATCGCTGCTGCTGCGCTCGCGTGAGGAGGCGCCTCGCCAGGCGCTGTCATCGTGGATGCAGGGATGGCTCGCCGTGGTGGCCCTGCCCGTGCTCCTCGTCGCGCTCAGGCCGTACCATGTCCCCACATCGCTCTATGTGCTGTTGGCGTCCCTGGCGCTGATGCCCGGACCGCGTCCCGTCTTGCGCGTGTGCGGCTCCGCGCTGGCCCTCCTCTTCTTCCTGGAGGCACGTCCCATCGTCATTGGCCTGCTGCTCGCGCTGGCCATCGCGGAGAGTCATCGGCCCGCTCGCGTGTGGGCGTTCTTCCGGAGCGCGCCGGACACAGCACTGCGGCCCGGCGCCGTCATCACGGCGCTCATCCTCGCGACGCTGCCCACCCTCTATTCGCCCACGCCGTCTCATCTGGCCACGCTGGCGGGCGTGTTGGCGCTGGCCGCGTTCCTGCTGTCTCAGCGGTGGCTGCTGACTCCCGCCATCTGGGCGTTGGCGTTGGCGCCCATGGGCGCGGTCAGAGTGAACGAGCTGTTCGAGCGGGGGCTCGACGCGGGCCTGTCCGTCATCGCCGTGGTGTTGGGCGCGGCCGTGGCGTCCGCCGTGTTCCAGTCCGGACGCCTCCAACGCGCGCTCACCCAGGCCTTCGCGAAGGTGTTGCCTCCGCTGGAAGACACCTGGAGCGAGCCGCTGTGGGTGGGCAGCGCCGGTGCGTTGGGCGCGCTGCTGCTGGAGCGCCTGCTCCTGTCAGGCCCTGGCTCGCTGCCTCTGCCGGTGGCGGTGGGCGCCGCGGTGACGGCGTGTGTGTTGATGGTGGCGAGGGAGCGGTGGATGGCCAACGTGGCCACCGCGTTGCTGGGGGCCTCGCTCGTCGCCGCCGTGGACCCGCTGTGGGTGCCCGCTGTCGTCAGTGGAACAGGGCTGGCGCTATGCCTCATCGGGTCGCTCGTGGACGCTCGCGGTGTGCGCGTGGGCGCCTCGTTGCACCATGGCGGCTGGGTGCTGGCGCTGCTGTCGCTCGCGGGCTTGCGCGAACTGGAGCACGTGGGCACCCCGCTGACGTTCCTCTTCGGCGTGGGCGCGGCGTGGGCTGTGGTGTGGCGGCGTCGCGAGCGCGAGGTGGTGGGGTGGCTGGCCTCGCTCGCCGCCGTGCACGGATGGCTGCTGTACCTGGGCGCGGTGTACTCCAGCGGCCGGGGCGCGGCGTTCATCCTGCCGTACCTCGGAGCGGCCAGCGCGCTGTTGGCGGCCCTCTCGCTCTTCGTGGCCAGCAAGTCGCGGCGCCGGAGCGTGGGGCACGGCTTCGCCGGGGTGGCGCTCTTCGAGGTGATGGCGGGGTTGGCGCTCGTCGACACGTCGCTGGGCGCGCTCCGCGAGGGACTGGTGGCGAGCGTGGCGCTGGGCGTGCTGCTCTTCGCCCTGGTCCGCCGCGCGGCCACGGAGAAGGAAGAGGCGTCCGCCTACATGGCGCAGGTGGTGCTCGCGCTGGGCTATCTCTCCGTCCGCATGCTGGGAATGGGGGCGCACCCGGGCCCCGGCGACAGCCTGGCGGCCCTGGTGGGCGGTGCGCTGTTCACCGGCCTCTACTTCTTCGTGCAGCGCGAGGGTTCCTCCCTGGCGTGTTTCCGACGCCCCGCCTTGTTGGGCGCATATCTCTTCCCGCTGGCGGGGTTGCTCTCCGCTCCATGGAGCGACCCCCTTCACGTGGCGGCGTTGATGGTGGGGTATGCCGCTCACTTCGCCGCGCTGGCCACGCACCCGCGGCATCGGGGCATGGCGTCGCTGACGTCGGTGGTGGCGTTCAACGCGGCGCTGCTGCTTGTGTGGCAGGGGACGGGCGCGGGAGAGGCGCAGTTCTATGTCATCCCCGCGGGGCTCTCCCTGCTCGCGTTGCTGCGCGTGTTCCGCGAGGCCATCGAGGTGGAGACCTATGCCCGGTTGCGTGCGCTGGCCGTCACCGCCATCTACGTTGCGGGTGCCTGGAAGCCGCTCATGTTCAATGATGGCGGTTCGATGCTCCTGTGCGTCACGCTCTGTGTGGTGGGCGTGGCGTGTGGCATCGCGCTGCGCATCCGCTCCTATATGTATCTGGGCACGGCGTTCCTGGTGACGTGCATCGTCGCCAACCTGGTGCGCTTCGGCATGCGGGACCACCGGATTGCCGCGGCCTCACTGTTCGTTCTGGGACTGATGGTCATTGGTTCCATGGTGATGCTCAGTGCGCACCGCGCGGCGCTGCTCCAGAGGTATGCACGGGTGCGAGCCATGCTCGCGACCTGGGAGGGCTGACACCGGGAGTTCTTGGCGGACGGCCTGGGAGGTGGTTTTGAATGCGGCCCCTCATGTCGCTCCGCCTTCCACTCCTTGCCGTCTTCCCCCTCAGCGTGCTCGTGGGGTGTGCCACTGTGAAGCCGCGCCCCTCGGAGCCCGTCGCCACGACGGAGGCGGTGACGGTGGCCGCGCCAGGAGGCCTCGCGGAGCCGGTGCCAGTGCCAGTCACTGCGGTGGAACTGGGGACCACCGAAGTCGCGCCCACGGTGGTGGCGACGCAGTGGGTGAGCGCGGGCGTGCTGGAGGCCACGCTGCGGGCGGCCGAGCAGGTGACGGGGCCCGCCAGCACCACCGGCCGATTTTGGGACGTGGTGCTCGCGCCTACGCAGATGTCGCGCTCCATCGTCCAGCGCTCCCTCCAGCTCGTGGGCATGCGCAGCCTGCGCCGAGTCAGCCGCGGCGTTCCGGATGACTGCTCCGGCTTCGTGCGCCTGGCGTACCGCTCCGCCGGCATCGACCTGGTGGCGCACGGCTTCCGCGCGGGAGAGAACGCCGTCTCCGCCATCTTCCGCCGTGCGGTGGATGTCGGCTCCGTCCACCACCAGCCGCCGCGTCCCGGAGACCTCGTCTTCTTCCGTGAGACGTATGACCGCAACCGCGATGGCCGCCGCAATGACGGCATGACACACATTGGCGTGGTGGAGGCCGTGGATGCGCATGGCACCGTCACCTTCATCCACCGGGGCGGCAAGGGCGTCGCGCGAAGCCGGTTGAACCTGTCCTTCCCGTCGAGGCACCAGTTGGAGCAGGGCGGGCCCGTGGTCAATGACTACATCCGCCCCGCCGCGAAGGGCTCGCGGGCCTATCTCGCCGGTGAGCTGTTCGCGGCGTTCGCGTCGCCTGAAGGGCTGTAACTTTCCAGTGCCTGGCTCATACCCTGCGTGGCTTTGAAGATGTGCCGCGCTGATGCGTCATGGGTGGCATGCGACTCGCCCTTGTCATTGGCTGTCTGATGCTCGCTTCGGGTTGTGTCCTGCACACCCGCTCACCTTCTCCGCATCCACCGCCTCCTCCGCATCGTCCGGTGGCGATGACGTACCGGGAAGCGGTGAACCTGGGCTTCAACCAATGTCGCTCGCGTGGCTATGAGTGCCGCCTGAAGGACGCGGACCGCAAGGGGCGGGACGTGTGGCGGGTGAAGTTCCATGCCTCCACGCGGAGGGCGAAGGGCCACCTGCACCTGGACTTCGATGCGTACTCGCGCAGCCTCCTGCGGGTGGATGACAAGGTGAAGGCCCGCCGACATGACTGGGACGACGATGACCGGCGCGGGCGCGGGCGCGGCAAGAAGAAGGGGCACGCCCGGCGGGATGACTGAGTCAGTCGCTCTTCTGCTTGAGTGACTTGATGGCGGTCGCCGCTGCTTCGTGGCCGCAGTCCTTGCTGCCCAGGAGGCCCTTCGCCTTGGGGAGCGAGGTGACGCGCTCCATCGCGGGGATGGCATCCGCGTCACCCAGGCCCGCGAGACGGTTGGCGGCCTGGGTGCGGATGTCGCAGTCCGGGGAGTTCAGCGCCTCGCTATAGGCGCGAACCAGGTTCACCCCGTCCGCGGCCTTCACAAACTCCAGGTAGCGCAGCGCGCCCCACTGGCGCAGGGAGTACGCCTCCTCGGCCAGGTCCTCGTAGTGGGCGCGCAAGCGGTCCTTCGGGAACCGGGCCAGGGCATTCCCCAGGACGGTGAGAGGCTCCTTGCCGTAGTCCTCCGCCAGGCCGTCGAGGATGAGCGGCTCCACGTCCTCGAGCTCCTCCTCCTTCAGGTGGCTGAGCGCAGTCCGTTCGCTGATGTGGTGCCCCTTGGCATGGTTCGCCGCCACGCGCGCGCGCCTCAGCGAGGGCAGTTCCTTCTCCTCGTCGGTGGCGGCGTCCATCAGCGCCAGGGCTTCGTTCAGCTTCCCATCCTCCAGCAGCGCGAAGGCCCGGGTGCCAGCGTCGTTGCGCTGGCTCAGCCACGCGGCGCCAGCGCCCAGGAGCACCACCGCGCCGGCGACCAGCGCCGCCTCGCGCCTCCGCTGACGCAGCAGCTCCCCCAGTCCGGTGGGCAGCTTCACGGCCTGGAGCTTCGCCAGCAGGGGCGCGAGCGCGTTGCCCCGGCTGCCTTGCGAGGCGAAGCGGTCTCCAAAGGGCGGGCCCTCCGCGGCGCGCTGGCAGCGGTAGAGCTGGAGTTGCTCGTTGCGGCCGGGGAGGGTGATGGCGCCGCAGGGCTCGGCGGTGGCCTCCGCGCGGTTGCGCGCCAGGTTCACCGCTTCAGTGAAGGTGACCTCACCCGCGCTGGCGACATGCTCCACGGCCTCGATGACCTCCATGGGCTCGCCCAGCACGGAGTCCGGCGTGGCGAGCACCTCGCCCGCGTGCAGGCAGACGCGCACGTTGAGGCGGTCCACTTCCGGCACCGTCTGGTTGTGGCGCCACAGCCGGTCCTGCATGGCCATGCCACACAGCACGCCCGCGGTGGGGGAGCGGAACACCACCAGCAACGCGTCCCCACGCTTCTGGACCAGTCGCCCGTCGTGCTCCTTCACCAGGGGCATCAGCAGCTTGTCGTGCGTCTCCAGCATCCGCGCGTTCTCTTCGTGCGTCTGCCGGCTGGTGCGCTCGGTGAAGCCCTGGATGTCGGTGAGCATCACCGTGAGGTTCTGCGGCTTCACCACCGACGCGTTGCCGCCCGTCACTGCGGCCACGCCGCCGGAGGACTTCAGTCCGAAGGACGCCGTCCCCGTGTGCGGGGAGGCCGCCGGCAGGGCGCCCGAGGCCGAGCCGCTGCTGGAGGCCACGCCGAACGCGGCGGTACCACTGCTCGCCTGCGGCGCCGGAGCGACTCCCGCGAAGGCCGCCGTGCCCGTGGGGCCCGAACTGCTCCCCGAGGCACTCCCGGTGCCGAACACCGACGTGCCCGAGGAGGGCGTGGCGCCACTCCCGGGCTGCGGGACGTAGGCAGGGGTGCCCAGGCCGGGCGTGAAGGCGGAGAGGGCGGAGTGCGCCGCGGCCAGCGCGTCGGCCAGTTCGTGCGCGCTCTGGGGACGCTTGCTCGCGTCCTTCTCCAGCAGGCGCATCACCAGCGACAGCAGGCCCACATAGCGCGACAGCGTGGGGGCCGCGCGGTCCAGGGGCAGCGGCGCGGCGGAGGCGTGCTGCGACAGGAAGTTTCGCGGCAGGGGCCCGTCGAAGGGGAGCCGCCCGGACAGCACGCGGTAGGTCAGCACGCCGAACGAGTACAGGTCGCTGCGCGTGTCCACCTTCGCGCCCACGGCCTGCTCCGGCGACAGGTACTCCGGCGTGCCCAGCACCACGCCAATCTGGCTGACGCTGCTGGCGGCGTCTGGCTCGACCAACCGGGCGATGCCGAAGTCCAGGAGCCGGGCCTGCTCGCCCCGGGCGCTCTTGGAGATGAAGACGTTCTCCGGCTTCAGGTCGCGGTGGATGATGCCCTTGTCGTGGATGGCGGCCAGGCCCTCCGCCAACTGCTGGAGCAGGGGCAGCGCGCGGCCCGGGGGCATGGGGCCCGGCGTGAGCACGTCGTACAGGCTCTCACCTTCGACGAACTCCATGACCAGGCAGGCGTGGTCGCCGGATTCGCCGAAGTCGACGATGCGCACCACGGCCGGGTGCTCCACGGCGGAGAGGAGGCGCGCCTCGCGCTTGAAGCGCTCCGCCATGCCGGCCTGGGCGTGGAGGTCATGGTGCAGGACCTTGATGGCCACCTTGCGGCCCAGGGAGACCTGTTCGCCAAGGTAGACCTCACCCATTCCGCCCGAGCCCAGCGGACGGAGAACCCGGAAGCGACCGTCGAGGACAAGGGAGTCAGGGGCCAGCACGCGGGGCGCATCTTGTCCGACTTCGGCCCAGCGCGCAGCCCGTTCCTTCACCCTGGATTCAGGGAGCCATCACGCCTCGTTGCTTGCCCCACAAGCTGGGGTTTGCCAGAAATTTCGAGGGCTTGGAGCCCGTGCTAACGTCCCTGCTCCCGCGATGGCTACCGAAAGCGATTCTCCCAAGCCCGCCACGGCGCTGGATGCGCGCGCCGCCGCCCCCGAATTGCGCCTGCTGGACCGCAGGGCGTTCGTGGGCTTCCCGGCGCTGGAGGTCCTGCCGGGACTGCGCATCTCCGACTTCGCACTCCAGATTCCGGACGTCAGCTTCCCCTTCAACGTCAGCGCCGGCGCCACGCGCTACCAGCGCAAGAAGCTGCACTTCGGCTTCCTCGAGCTGTCCGTCGACGCGGACCTGGTGACGCGCCGGGTGGCGGAGCTGGCCGGGCGTCTGGCCGGCATCGAGGACCTGCGCCTGCACTTCCGGCCCGGCTACCTCGAAGGCCAGGGACGGTTGCCGGCGCCGGAGCACACGCCCTTCACCTTCAAGGTGGCGTTCGACGCGGATGGGGAGCGGCTCGCCGTCTACCTCTACGACGTGCGCCTCTATGGCTTCTCCTCCACGCCGTCCGTGCAGGTGCCGGGGCTCTTGTCCGCGGCCATGGGCGCGCTGGCGCTGGTGCCGGATGTCGAGGTCCGCGGGGCCACGGGATTCTCCACGCGCGTGCTGCCCGCGCTGTGCCAACTGGCGGCGGTCAGCCGCGGCTACAAGATGCCGACGCTGGACACCGCGCGCCTGTCGGCTGCGGAGGTCTCCAGCACGGGCCTGCGCCTGCGCTTCTCCGCGGGAGGACTGCCGCCGCCGTCGCCCCCGGACGAGGAGCTGCTGCTCGCACTGGAAGGCGCGCGCGCCTTCGCGGACGCCGAAGGCCTCATCGCGCAGGGCCGGCTGGCCGACGCGCGTCAGGCGTATCTCCAGGCCGGTGACGCGCAGGACGCGCACCCCTTCGCCGCCGAGCGGCTGCTGTCGCTGATGGTGGCGGACCCGCAGGCGCATGACCTGGCGCTGGACGTGGCGGCGACGCTGCAACGCCGCAGGGACCGCAGCCCCGCTTCGCTCTGGGGCGAGGCCGTGGTGCGCGAGCGCCGGGGCGAAGGTGCCCGCGCCGCCGAGCGCTACCTGGCGCTGTGCGCGCTCGCGCGCCGGACCTCGGAGGAGGCCGCGGCCTTCTTCGCCGCCGAGGCCGCCGCCCGCTGCTCGCGCGACACCGCGCCCCAGGTGGCGGTGAAGGCGCTGCACGAACTGCTGGGGCTCAAGCCCGACCACCTGCCTTCGCTCAAGGCGCTGGCGCGTGCGTCCGACCAGGCCCGCGACAGGGCGGGCGCGGTGCGTGCCTATCGCCGGTTGGCGGCGCTCGCTCGCGACCCGGCCGAGGCCGCCGATGCGCACGTGCACCTGGCCCGGCTGTGCGCGCAGACGGAAGACGACATCGCCGGCGCGCGCCTGCACTGCGAGGCCGCGCTGCGGCTGGCGCCGGACCATCCGGACGCGCTGCTGCTGTTGGGCGAGCTGTGCCATCGCGGTGGTGAGCACCTGCGCGCGCTGAAGGCCCTGGACCGTCTGCGTGAGGTGGCCATGGGCCGCCACGAACTGGACCGGGTGGGCCATGCCGACCTGATGGCCGGCCGCGTGTGGGACGAAGGCCTGAAGCAGCCGGAGAACGCGCTGCTGCGCTTCCGGGAGGCGGTGTCGCTGCTGCCCGGTGAGCCGGAGCCGCTGTTCGCCGCCGCCCGTGTGGCGGAAGGGCTGGGCCGGTTGCAGGAGGCGCTCGCGGGCTACCAGCAGGCGCTGGAGCTGGCGGGGCCGGCGCCGCGCTCGGAAGGGGTGCGGCACGCCGCGCACGCCAGCCACCACGCCCTGGCGCGGCTGTACCGCACGCGGCTGGGTGACCCTGCGCGCGCGCGGGAGCACCTGGAGTCCGCGCTGGCGTTGGATCCGCGCGACGCGGTGGCGCTGGAGGAGCTGATTCCGTACTTCCGCGCCACCGGCCGCTCGCAGGAGCTGGCGGAGGCGTTGGAGAAGGCCGCGGCGCTCCAGGACGCGCCCGGCAAGCGCGCGGCGGCCTGGGCCGAGGCGGGCGAGCTGTACCGGGGCAAGCTGCAACAGCCGGAGAAGGCGGAGCGGCTGCTCCTGCTGGCGCTGGAGGCGGATGGCGACCACCGGCCCGCGCTGGAGTCGTTGCTGGCGCTGGCCGAGGCCCGGCGTGACGGCGCGCTGCTGACGCGGTGCCTGTCTTCGCTGGCGCGGCTCGCCACGGACCTGAAGGAGCGCGCGCAGAAGTACCGCCGGCTCGCGGTGGCCGCGCGCGACCTCGCCTTCGATTTGGACCTGGCCGTCCACGCGCTCCAGGAAGTGCTGCGCGCCGAGCCGGATGACCTGCCCGCGCTGGGCGAGCTGTGCGCGTTGCAGCGCAAGCGCGCCGACATGGCGGGGCTCGCCGACGCGCTGGAGGTGCGCGCGCGGGTGGCCGAGGCGCAGGGCGACAAGCGGCTGGCCGCGGCGGCGCTGCGTGAGCTGGCCGGAGTGCTGGAGGCCCGGCTGGGCCGCGTGGGTGACGCGCTGGTGGCGCTGGAGAAGGCCGCGCGGCTGGCGCCGGACGCCGCGGTGCTGCTGGACCTGGCGGACCTGTCGCTGCGCTGCGAGCGCCCCGAGCATGCGCGGCGCGCACTGGAGAGCTTGCTGTCCACGCTGCCTCGCACGGCGGCGCCGGAGAAGCTGGCGGACGTGCGTTCCCGGTTGGGTCGCGCGTGCGAGATGCTGGGGGACCGCGAAGGCGCCATCGCCGCCTACGCGCAGGCCTTCCCGCTGCGCCGGCTGGATGATGCCCTGGCCGCGCGCCTGGAAGCGCTCTACACGGAGGCCGGGGAGTCGCAGGCGCTGGCCGAGCTGTGGGCCAACCGCGCCCAGGCGCTGATGGGCGCCGACCGCGCCGAGGAGGCCGCGCCGCTGTTCCTCCAGAGCGCTCGTACGCTGCTCGAGCGAGGCGAGAACGCCGCGGCGCTGATGCGTCTGACGGCCGCGCTGGAGGCGAACCCCGAGGGCCCGCTGGCCGCCGAGGTGTTGGAGTCGCTGGCCGAGTTGGAGCTGGAGCGAGGCGAGAAGCTGGAGGCCGCGCGCCTGTACGCGCGCCGCGCCGCGCTGATGCCCGAGGCCCGCGCTGGCGCGAAGCTGCTGTTCCGCGCCTCGCTGCTCGCCGCGGGGACCAGCCGCGAGGAGGCCTTCCTCGCGGACGCCCTGGAGCGTGACGCGAGCTACGCGCCCGCGCGCCAGCGCCGGGGCGAGCTGCGTCTGCCCACGGATGCCCGCGCCGCTTTGGAGGACTTCGAGGCCGTGCTGGCGCTGCCGCCCGCGGACGGCGATGCGCCTCGCGAGAGTGAGCGCGTAGCCCTGACGCGCAAGGCCGCCACCGCGGCGGTGCGCGCGAGCCGCACGGATGCCGCCCGCCGCCTGCTGGCCGAGTACAGCGCCCGCGCGCCGGAAGATCTGGACGCCCGGGTGGAGCTGGCGTCGCTGCACCGCAAGGCGGGTGCGCGCGAGGCCCTGGCGGACCTGCTGGTGGAGCTGTGGCCGCGCCTGTCCGGCGAGCCGCGCCGCGCCGCCCGCCGCGAGCTGGCCGAGCTGTCGCTGGGCCTGGGGCGCGCCACCTCCGCGGTGGACGCGCTGCGCAGCCTGCGCCTGGAGGAGCCGCAAGACACCTGGGCGGCGCAGTCGCTGCTGGACCTGCTGCCTCCACCCGGCACCGGCACGCCGGAAGAGGAGACGGAGCGGCTGGAGTTGCTGAGCACGCTCGTGGCCGCCGCCTCGGGCGAGGCGCGCGCGGAGCTGCTGGCCCGGCGCGCCGTGCTTCACCGCGCCGCGGGCCGGGTGGCCGCCGCGCGCGATGACTTCTCGGAGGCCGCGAAGGGTTCTCGTCGCCCCGCCTCGTTGCTGCTCGCGCTGACGGAGCTGGCGCGCGAGTCGGGCGATGAGGCCGCGGAGCTGGACGTGTGGCGCCGCGCCGTATCCGCCGACGCCAACCTCGCCGCCCGCGCTCGCGAGCGGCTGCTGGCCCTGTCCGCCACGCTGGTCGAGAAGGACGAGCGCGCCCTCGCGCGCGAGGCCCTGGGCGCGGCCATTGGACTGGAGCTGTCCGCGGCGGAGCGGTGTGACGCCTTCTTCTCCCTCGCCGAGCTGGCGCGCCGTGATGGCCAGCCGGAGGACGAGGCCGCCGCGCTCGCCGAGGCGGCCCTCCAGGGACCCGCGCCTCGCCGCGTGGAGGCACTGCTGGCGCGCGCCGCGCTGCTGGAATCCAGCGGCCGCATGGCGGACGCGGGGCAGAGCCTGGAGGCCGCGCTCGCGCTGGCCCCGAGGCACGCGCAGGCCACCGCCGCGCTCCAGCGCGTGCTGCGGACCCGGGAGGACTGGGCCGCGCTGGCCGAGCTGCTCTCCACCGAGGCACCCCATGTGGCGCCCGCCGAGGCGGCCGCGATGTACGCAGAGCTGGCCAGCCTCTACCTGGACCGGCTGTCGCAGCCGGTGCCCGCCGAGGCCGCGCTGCGGCAGGCGCTGCGCCTGTCCCCGTCTGACGCCGCCGTTCGCCGTCGCCTCGTCTCGCTGGTGGCGGAGCGTGGGGAGTTGCGTGAGGCCGCGGCGCTGCTGGAGACCGCGGCGGAGAGCGCCACCGCGCACGACGCGGCGCTGCTGCTGCGTGAGGGCGCGGGTTACGCACGCGGCGCGCACGACCTGGACAAGGCGCTGAAGCTGGCGCGCAAGGCCCACGCGCTGGTCCCCGCGCAGGGGCCGGAGCTGGCATCGCTGGCGGAGTTGCTCTACCTGCGCGGCGCGGTCATCGAGGCGCTGCCGCTGCAAGACGCACTCGCCGCCGCCGCGGATTTCCGAAGCGCGCCGGAGGCCGCGGAGTCCACGTGGCTGCGCCTGGCGGAGCTGGCCGAGCAGACCGGAGAGACGAAGCGCGCGGTGGCGGCGTACCGGAAGCTGCTCGTGGAGCGGCCCCTGTGCGAGGCCGCCGTCATGCGTCTGGCCGCGCTGCTGGAGAAGGATGACCCGCGCGGCGCCTTCGACGTGCGCGTCACCCACGCGCACGCATTGGCTCCGTCCGAGGACACCGTGCAGCGGCTCGTCGAGCTGTCGGCGCGGGCCCGCGAGGTGCTCGCGGACGCGGGTGTGGCGGCCTCGCTGCTGGCGCGCGCCGCGTCGCTGGCGTCGGAGCCGCTGCCGCTGCGTCGCCGGTTGGCGGCGCTGCACCGGGAGACCGGCCGCACCGTGGAGTTGCTCGCGGAGCTGCGCCAGGTGGCCACCCTCAGCCTCGAGGCAGGGGACCCGGACGCGGCGCTCGAGGCCTATCAGGAAGAGGCCCGGCTCGCGGTCGACCTGGGCCGCGCGGACGACGCGCTGCGGGCGCTGGCGGATGCGCGCGACTTGTTGGAGGCGCGGGGGCAGCAGTCCGAGGCCGCGGCGTGCGAGCGCTACCGGGCGAAGCTGCTGCGCGACGTGAAGCTGGACCCCGCCGGCGCCGAGGTCGCGCTGGAGCGCGCCTTTGCCCTGGCCGTGGACCTGGGCACCGCGAAGCTGGGCGCGGCGCTGGCCGAGCGTCGCGACGACGCGGAGGCCGAGGCGCGTTGGCTGGAGCGCGCGCTGCCGCTGCTGGATGACGCGGGCGAGGCCGCGGCCGTGTTGCTGCGGCTGGCGCGGCTGAACCTGGGCGTGCTGTCAGACGTGGCGAAGGCCGAGGAGTTGCTGCGCTCGGCGCTGCGCAAGGACCGGGCGCTGACGGAGGCCGAGGGCCTGCTGGAGAAGCTCCTGGAGAGCGACGGCCGGCTGGCGGAGCTGGCGGCCTGGTACGAGGAGTGCGCGGAAGGCGAGCCCGACGCGGCCCGTCGCGCGGAGCTGTTCCTGCGCGCCGCCGTGCTGTACCGCGACCGGGCAGGGCGCCCGGAGTCCGCCGCCGCGGCCTTCATCGCGGCGCGTGGCGCGCGCCCGGACGACCTGGAACTCACCGCGCAGGCGGCGGAGCTGCTACACGAGGTGAAGCGCCACGCGGACGCCGCGGAGTTCGACGCGGTGCTGCTGGAGGCGGACCCGTTCCGCGAGCCCGTCTTCGCTCGGCACCTCGCCTTTCTGGATGAGGCCGAGGACCACCAGGCGCTCGCCGAGCTGATGCTGCGCAGGGCGCAGCGCCAGGAAGCCGCAGGCGCCGCGGAGAGCTATCTGTCCGCCGCCCGTGCCTTCCGCGCGGCCGGTGCCCGCGAGCGGGCGCTGCTGTGCGAGGACCAGGCCTTCGAGCTGAGCCCCGCGAGCGCGGAGGCCTTCGAGCGCGTGCGTGAGCGCGCGGCCGGTGACGTGCGCCGGCTGGCGGACCTGCTGTCCCAGCGCGCCGCGGCCCTGTCCACGTCGGAGGCCCTGCCGCTGCTGCGCGAGCGCGCCGCTCGACTGCTGGACGCGGGCGAGGCGCTGCTGGCCGCGGAGGCCTTCGACGAATACCTCTCCCTGGCGGGGGATGACGTGGACGCCCTGTCCGCGCGCGCCGAGCTGGCCGCGAAGGGTGGAGGCCCCGTCGCCGCGCGCCCCTACGACCGCCGCTTGCTGGACGTGGGCGGGGACGCGCTGCCGGTGCCGGTGCGCACGCGGACCTGGCTGCGGTTGGGCCATGCCTCGCTCGGCGCGGGCGCGTTCCACGACGCGGCGGATGCCTTCGAGTCCGTGGTGGCGCTGGAGCCGGAAGGCGAGCGCGGCCGCGAGGCGCTGTCGCTCCTGGCCGAGGTGCACTCGCGCACGGGCAACGCGCCGGGCCTCTACCGGGCGTCGCTCCAACTGGCGCGCCATGCGGAGGACGCCGCCACCGCCGAGGTGCTCTACCGCCGCGCGGCGGACCTCTTCGACGACCCGAAGGACGCCATCGACGCGCTGTTGCCGCTGGCGCGCCTGCGTCCCGCGGATGCGTCCGTCATCGACCGGGCCGTGGCGGGGCTGCACGCCCTGGGACGTCATGGCGACCTGCTGGACGTGTACGCCTCGGGCGCGGAGGCGGCGGGTGGCCGTCGCGCCGCGGAGCTGCTGTTGGCCGCCGCGTCGGTGGCCTCCAGCTCGCTGGCGGATGAAGACGCGGCCTGGACGCTGACCCAGCGCGCCGCGGAGGCCGCGCCGGAGGACCTCACCGCGCTCCAGGCACTGGTGACGGGCCTGCGTCAGCGGGGCGACTCCACGCGGCTGCTGGAGGCGCTGGAGCAGTGGGTGCCGCGCGTCGAGGACGCCGACGAGGCCGCGGTGCTGCGGCTGGAGCTGGCCGAGCTCGCGCGTGACGCGGGCCGCGTGGATGTGGCGCGCGAGGCACTGGAGGAAGTGGCCGCGCGTGGCGCCTCGGGCGCGGGTTACGCGGACGCGCTGGAAGCCCTCGAGCCGCTGCTGAAGGACGCCCCCGCCCGCCGCGCCGAGGTGCAGGTGGCGCGCGCGGAGTTGGCCTCCGGCCGCGAGCGGCAGGTGCTGCTCATGGCGGCCGCGCGGGGCTTCGAGTCCGCGGGACAGCTTCCGGAGGCCCTGAAGGCGGCGAAGGACGCCGCCTCGGTGGAGCCGGACGTCGACGCCGCCCTGCGAGTGGCCCACCTGTACCGCGCGTCGGGCGAGGCGCCTCGCGCGGCGCGGGCGCTGCTTCAGGCCGCGCGGCTGGCGGCGCCGGAGGAGCGCCCCCCGCTGCTGCTGGAGGCCGCGGGCCTCTGGGAGAAGGCGGGAGAGCACGGTGAGGCGCTGGAGGTGTTCGAGCGCATCGCCACCGAGGCATCGGACATGCTCGCGCCCTCGGAGCTGGCCGAGCGCTTCGGCCGGCTGGGGGCCTTCGCTCGCGCGCTGGAAGTGGGCTTCGCGCCCGCCATGGCCTCGGGCGACCTGACCGACGCGCTGGCCATGGCCGCGCAGGCGGGCGACACGGCGCGCACGCGAGAGGCGCTGTGGGCCCTGGCCGCGCTGGCGGACGCGGACCCCGCGCATGCCTCGGCCCTGGCGGATGGCCTGCGCGCGGAAGGCGACGCGGAAGGGTTGCTGGAGCTCGCGGGCCTGTCCGCCGCGCGTGACGCCGCGTTCGCGGTGGCGCTGCGCGATGAGGTGCTCCGCTCGGCGGCGGCCTCGGTGCTGCCTCGCCTGCGCGCGCTGGAAGAGCTGGCGCCCGAGCCGGGCTTCGCGGCCCGTCTGACGCTGTTGCTGCCCACCCTGGAGAAGCTCCCGGAGGCGCTGGCGGAGGCGGTGCTGACGCAAGTGCATGCGCAGCCGGGCACGGTGCGCGTGGAAGCGCTGGCCATGGCGGCGGACGGCTGGCCCTCGCGACGCAAGTCGCTCTTGCGCGAGCGTTACGCACTGGAGCTGGAGCTGGGCCGCTACGAGGCCTGCGTGCGCACGCTGTCTCAGGTGGCCGGCGAAGAGTCGGACGCGGTGGCGCGCGCCGTCCTGCACCTGGAGCGCGGAGAGCTGCTGCTCAGCCCGCTGGAGCAACTGCCCGAGGCGCGCGAGGCCTTCGAACAGGCCCTGAAGGACGACCCCGCGCAGCTCCATTCCCTGCGGCACCTGTTGTCGCTGGTGGACCTGGGCGAGGAGCCCGCTGTCTTCGTGTCGCTGGTGGAGCGGCTGGAGCAGGCCGCGGGCGTGGAGTCCGGCAACACCTACCGCGAGCGGCTGGCGGACGCCTACGAGGCCCTGGGCATGGTGGCGGACGCGGCCGCGCAGCTCGAGCGGCTGCCGGAGACGGACGAACGGCTGGCCCGCCGCGCGAGGTTGGCGGAGGAGCGCGGCCTCACCGGCGAGGCCCTGCGCCTGCGCGAGCGGCTCACCGACGAACCCGCGGTGCTGGAGGCCATTCTCCGCGGCTACCTGGACGCGCAGTTGGTGTCGCCCGGAGCCCGGCTCGCCGCGCGCCTCTTCGAGGCCGGCGAGCTGTCCCCTGAAGTCACCCGCATGGCCGCCGAGCACCTCTCCACGGTGCCCGAGGGTGTGTCCCTGGCCGTCCGCATCTGGCCGCACCTGCTCCGGGAGCACCCGTTGGACGTGGATGGGTGGACGCTCTACGCGGAGGCCCTGCGGGCGCTGGGCCGGACGGAAGACTCGCAGCGCGCGGACGGCGTGGGCGCGGCCCTGTCCTCCAGCGACGCGGCGGCGCCTCAGGCCCCCGTGTCCACGCTGCCGGTGCCTTCGGGCTTCGAGCACCGGGTACCCGCCGGCGCGGTGCCGGTGACGGCCGAGCGCCTGCCCCGGCTCGCCGCGGCGCTTCGTCCCGTCCTGGCCTCGCTGGGCGCGGGCTCGCTGCAACTCGTGGTGGACCCGGTGGGCGGGGTGGAGGCGTACCTGGCCAGCGGCGACGTGCTGGTACTGGGCGCGGGCGCGCTGTCCTGCTTCGGCGCCTCCGAGCTGAGTTACCTGTGCGCGCTGGCGCTGGCGCTGGGTGAAGACGGCGTCAAGCTGGCCCGGCCCGGTCCGGTGCCGGCCATGGAAGCGGCGGCGGTGGCGGCCTTCCGCGCCGTGCCGGCCTCGCTGGCGGCGGGGCGCGTCCTGGCGCGGCTGGACGCGGAGGTGCGCGGAGGGGACCCGGCGCAGGTGGATGTAGGCGCCGTGCTTGCCCGCGGCGACACCTTCCGGGCGCTGGCCCTTTGCGTGCTGGACGGCGTCTAGCCGTGTAGCGTGACGCCGCCATGCACGTGAAGCGCCTTGCCCTCGCCGCCCTGCCCGTCACGGCCGTCGCCGTGGCGATGGCCTGCTATTCCGAACCGGTGTACCCGGGTGACCAGGTGCTCGGTTCGTTCCGCTTCGAGGCCCGGCTGGATGCCGCGCGCACCACGTGCGACGCCTCGGTGCCGGACTTCGCGCAACTCAACGACGCCGGTGTGTTCCTCTTCGAGGGCACCTTCTCGCGCGACACGGACGCGGGCACGGGCTTCTTCACCGTGCAGGGCTACTCGCGTGACGCGGGCTATGAAGGGCAGGTGGCCACGTCCACGCTGAAGGCCGTCGCGCCCCGTGCGTCTTGTGGCACGGGCTGTGAGGACTCCTCCATCGAGGAGACGCTGCGGGTGACGCTCTTCAGCGACAGCCAGGCGCGCACCCTCAGCCGCGACTGCCGCCAGTTCGACGGCGGCATCCCCGACGGCTCGGTGCCGGGCCCCACGGAGAACGGTTACGACGTGTCGCTGGCGTGCGGCTCCCTCACGGACATCTTCTTGCCGGGGACCCGCAACTGCAATTGCCAGCCGACCACCTGCACCACGGTGTACACCGTGCAGGGAGAGCGGAGGGATTGATGGTGAAGCGCGCGGTGGTGTTGATTTCGGGCGGTCTGGATTCGACGACGTGTCTGGCCATGGCCAAGGCGAAGGGGTTCGAGCCCGTCTGTCTGGCGGTGGCCTACGGACAGCGGCACGCCGTGGAGCTGGAGCAGGCGAGGAAGGTCGCCGCCGCCATGGGCGTGACGGACTTCCGGGTGGTGTCCATCGACCTGCGGCAGGTGGGCGGCTCCGCGCTGACGGCGGACATCGAGGTGCCCAAGGACCGGCCTTCGGATGAGATGAGCCACGGCATCCCCGTGACGTACGTGCCGGCGCGCAACGCGCTGTTCCTCTCGCTGGCGCTGGGGCTGGCGGAGGTGGTGGGCAGCACGGACATCTACATCGGCGTCAACGCGGTGGACTACAGCGGCTATCCGGACTGCCGTCCGGAGTTCATCCGCTCCTTTGAATCAATGGCCAACCTGGCCACCAAGGCGGGCGTGGAGGGTGCGCACTTCACCGTGCACGCGCCGCTGTCCGGCCTGACGAAGGCGGACATCATCCGTGAAGGCGTGAAGCTGGGCGTGGACTACGGCTTGACGCACTCCTGCTACGACCCGGACGCCCAGGGCCGCGCCTGCGGGCGCTGTGACAGCTGCGTGCTGCGCAAGAAGGGCTTCGAGGAAGCCGGCGTGCCGGACCCCACGCGCTACACGGAGTCCGCGTGACACCGCGCCTCGGCTGGGGCGTGGTGGTGGCGCTGGGCCTGTCATCCGGGCCCGCGCTGGCCAACGACGCGGGAACGCCGAAGGCCACTGCGACGCCGAAGGCCGCGGCCACCCTGGTAGACGCCACCACGGTGGTGCCGGACCTGGTCGTGGACCTGCGCTACGCGACGGCGGACAACTTCTTGAAGCGGAAGGTGTACCCGGACACGGCGCGCTGCCTGCTGCTGCCCGAGTCGGCCGAGCGCCTGAAGAAGGCCGCGGACGTGCTGCGCGCCCGGGGCTACCGGCTGAAGGTGTACGACTGCTACCGGCCGCGCGCGGTGCAGTACCAGATGTGGGAAATCATGCCGGTGCCCGGCTATGTCGCCAACCCGCGCACCGGCTCCAACCACAACCGGGGTGGGGCGGTGGACCTCACGCTGACGACGCTGGAGGGCCAGGCGGTGGAGATGCCCACCCCCTTCGACACCTTCACACGCGCCGCGCACCATGGGTACGAGGGCGGCACCGAGGCGTCGCGCAAGCACCGCGAAATCCTGCGCGAGGCCATGGAAGGCGTGGGCTTCAAGCGCAACCGCATGGAGTGGTGGCACTACGACCTGCCGGACGCGAAGAAGCGCCCCGTGCTGGACGTGCCCTTCTCCCCGCCATGACATGATGAAACCATGATGAACGGAGGGCCCGCCTGCGGCACGCTGCAGGCACCTCCCCAGGGTGGTCACGGCGTGCGTGGCCCGGGATGGCACCCACGATGAAGCCCACCCCCTGCAATGTCTTCTGTGTCGTCCTCCTGCTGCTGTCCGCGCCTGCGCTGGCGGCCGGAGGCCTCTCCGGCACCGTCGTGCGTGCCAGCGACAAGAGCCCCATCCCGGAGGTGCGCGTCACCGCGACCTCACCCGCGCTGACAGAGCCTCGCTCCACGGTGACGGACGCGCAGGGCGGCTTCCGCTTTCCCCAACTGGCGGATGGCGTCTACTCACTCCGCTTCGAGAAGGAGTCCTTCCAGGCGCTCAGCCGGACGGACATCACGGTGAAGGCCGGGCATGAGCCCCGCGTGGACGTGGCGCTCTCCGCGGCGTCGCAGACGCGCCCCTCCGTGCTGCCCCCCGCGCCGGTGGACGATGACCGGGAGCGGGCACCCGCCTGGACGTTGCAGCACCTGCCCGTGCTCGTGCCGGATGGGGCGTGGCAGACCGTCTATCGCGCGTCGCTGGGGAAGCCGGGCTCCGGCGTCGAGACGCGGGGCTTTGGGGTGAACCCCACCATCGACACGGAGGAGTCGCGCACCTCGGAGTTCCCCGTGGCAGTGGACACCAGCGCCTACGGGGTGGCGCGCGACTACCTGTCTCGCGACGTCTTCCCCGCGGAAGGCGCGGTGCGGACGGAGGCCTTCATCAACAGCTTCGACTCCGGGGACGAAGGCGAGCCGTACGGCCCCTTCTTGCTCTACGTCGAGGGTTTCCCTTCGCCCAGCCGCAAGGGCTATCACGTGGTGCGAATCACCGTGAAGGCCCGCGAGCCGGTGCGCGAGGTCGGCGTCCAGGTGGAGTTCAACCGGAAGGCCGTCGCCCGCTACCGGCTGCTGGGCTACGAGTACCTGTCTCCGAACCCGGAGCCGCTCGACCCAGGCGACGAGACGGAGCTGTTTCCACTGGCCGCCGGCCAATCCGTCACCGCCATCCACGAGGTGAAGGTGCTCGGGCCCTCCATCGCCTTCGGAATGCTCCGGGTGCGCTACGAGCAGGGCAACTCGAGCAACTGGCGCCGCGTGCAGATGATGATGCCCTCCAGCACGTTGCGCTCCGACTATGCCCGCGCCGCCCCATTCACGCGCCTGGCCTACGTGGCCTCCGCGTTCGCGGAGAAGCTGCGAGGCTCCTTCTGGACGCGTGCCTTGGACTGGCCCCGGCTGCTGACGCTGTGGGAAGGCATCGGCGAGCCGCTGCGAACCCGCAAGGACGTGGCGCAGCTGGGGGCGCTCATCCGCAAGGCCCAGTCGCTGGACACGCGCAAGGAGCGCTTCGAGCGCCTGATGCCCGGCGGAAGCTCGGACTTCGACGACGTGCCCTCCCTGGGAAACTGAGCCGCTCCGATGCTCCGCCGGTTGCTGCCCACCCTCATCGCGCTCCTGCTGGGCTTCGCCGGGCTGGCCTGGGGCCTGGGCTCGCTCCAGCGCATCTTCGCCACCGAACGGGATGACGCGCAGGCCTCGCTCGATTCCCGCCGGGAGGCACTGGAGCAGTACGCGCGTGCCTCCCTGGCGCAATCCCTGAGAGACCGCCTGGAAGCGGCGCGCCCCGCGCTGGAGGCCGCCGCGCTGGATCCGCTGGCCCCCGCGACGGGCCTCTACCTGAGAGAGCGGGGCACGCAGTTGCTGCCCCGGCTGGCCCTCCACGACACCGGCGAAGACACGCCCGCGAAAGGGCGCTACGCGGGCCTGCGCGCCGGCACGGAGCGGGCGGACGAGGCGGAGGACCCGTGGGCGGAGCGGCTCGCGCTGATTCGCGAGGTGGACCGGGCGCTGTCACGCGGCGACCGCCGTGCATCCACCGTGGCACTGATGGCGCTGCTCCAACACCGCGCGCAGTACGTGCTGGCCTCCACGCGCGACGTGCCGGGCTTCCTGGTGGTGTTGGAGTCGCTGGCGGAGCGGGGTGACCCCGTTCCCCAGTTGATGCACGCGCTGGTGCGTGACGGCCTGGCGGACGGGCGCAGCGGCCGCCTGGATGGATTGCAGCGGCTGCTCCTGCTGCGCCGCGCACGTTTCACGAAGGAGGACTTCGACTTCCTGCGCGAGCGCATCGTGGCGCTCTCCACGAAGGCAGGCGTGCCGGTGGCCGACTTCGAGGCCCGCGCCGCCGAGCTCGCGTCCGAACCGCTGCCATTGCCCAGGACGCTTCCGGGGCCCGCGCTGGTGCGAGCGGGGTGGTACCTGGAGCCGCGCGGCGGCAATCACGTGAGGGGCGTGGCGGTGGACTCGGGCGCGCTGCTCCAGTCGCTGACACGGGAGATGCGCGAGCGCGGGTTGCTGGAGGCGGACGGACAGGTGCGGCTGCTCGCGGACGCGGAGATGTTGCCGCTGGCCGACCTGCCGCTGTCGGTGGATACGCCGGAGTGGGCGCGGGCCCAAGGGGCGCTGGAGCGGCGCTACCGGCTGAAGACGGGCATGGTGGCCGCGTGCGCGGTGCTGGCGCTGGGCATCGCCGCGCTGGCCTTCGTGGCCCAGCACCGCAAGTTGCGCTTCCTGGAACTGAAGAGCGACTTCGTGGCGACCGTGTCACACGAGCTGCGCACGCCACTGGCCTCCATCCGGCTGTTGGCGGAGACGCTGGAGTGGCGGCTGGCGGAGGGCACGGACGCGCGCGACTACCCGGCGCGCATCGTCCGGGAAGCGGACGGTCTGGGCTTCCTGGTGGAGAACCTGCTGTCCTTCAACCGCATCGACAAGGGGCGCTGGGTGCCAAAGCTGGCGCCGGTGCGCCTGGACGAGCTGGTGGCGCAGCTGCGCAAGGACCTGGAGTTCTGGTCCAAGGTCCCCGTGGAGCTGGAGGCGGACGTGGGGGAGTTCTCCTTGCGCGCGGACGGACAGCTCCTGCGCCTGCTGCTCTCAAACCTGGCGCGCAACGCCTGTGCCTACAACACCCGCAGCCCGGTGCGCCTGCGCATCGAGGCGCTGTCAGATGGCCGCGTGCGCTTCTCCGACAACGGCGTGGGCATCCCCCAGACGCAGTGGGAGCGCGCCTTCGAGGAGTTCGTGCGCCTGCCTGGCCAGGGACATGATGCACCCGGCAGTGGCCTGGGACTGGCCCTGTGCCGCCGCATCATGCGCGTGCACGGCGGCACCCTGCGCGTGGCGGCCTCCAGCCCGGAAGGCACCACCTTCGAGCTTCGCTTTCCTCATACGGTGACGACATGACCTCATCCGTTCCGGCGCTCCTCCTGGTGGAGGACGACACCAACCTGCGGCTCGCGCTGCGCGACAACCTGGAGAACCAGGGCGGCTACGCGGTGGAGGAAGCCACCTGTGTGCGGGAGGCGCGCGAGCACCTGGGCCGGCGCGACTTCCAGCTCATCCTGCTGGACGTCATGTTGCCGGACGGTGACGGCTACACGCTGTGCCGCGCGCTGCGCGAAGAAGGCGTGGCGACGCCCGTCCTGATGCTCACCGCGCGCACCCTGGAGGATGACGTGGTGCGGGGCTTCGAGTCAGGCGCGCAGGACTACCTGGGCAAGCCCTACCGGCTGCGCGAGCTGCTGGCGCGCGTGGGCGCGTTGGTGCGCCGCTCCGGCGCGGCGCCGGTGAAGGGGCTGCGCTTCGCGGGCTACCGGATGGACCTGGACCGCCGGAAGGTGGAGTCGCCGGCGGGCGCCCCGGTGGAGCTGACGCGGACGGAGTTCGACCTGCTCGCCTTCCTGGTGCGCGAGCGCGAGCGCGTGCTGCGCCGCGACGAAATCCTGGACGCAGTGTGGGGCCGGGACGTCGTCGTGGACCCGCACACCGTGGACAACTTCGTCTCCAGCCTGAAGAAGAAGCTGGGCTGGAACAGCACGTCCCGCTTCGCCATCCAGACGGTGCGCGGCGTGGGGTACCGGATGGAAATCGAAGCGGCCTGACGTCAGCGCAGCGGGTTGTGGCGCAGCCGTTCAGCCAGGGCGTCCAGCGCCGCCTGTTGGGCGGGCGGGGCGCTCAGCCGGGCCGCGTCGATGAGCGTGGGCGTCTGGGGCGCATCCACGCGCAGCAGGGCGTTGGAGACGGCGCGCCGCACGTCACCGTCCGTGTCCACGTACGCCCGCACCAGCGCCTCGGCCGCCACGAGACGGATGGCGCCTTCCTCCGAGCGCGCCTTCACGCCGGACGTCTTCCATGCCCACGCGGACCCGGCATCCCCCAGGGCCTTGGCCAACCGTCGCATGACTTCGCGTTCCGGCCGGGCGTCCAGTGCATCCGCCAACGCCCGTGTCGCCACGAGCCGCCGGCACAGGCCCAGGGCCTCCATCGCGGCCTCGCCCCGGGCGTCCTTCTGCTTCGACGCGGCGATGAGCGTGTTCGCCGCGTCCAATGTCTCCAGCCGCGCCAGCGCTCCCGCGACCGCGCGAAGGACCTGAGGTTGGGTGTCCGGACTTTCGAGAAGGCTTTTCCACAAGGGGGCCAGGCGGAGGTCGCGCAGCGCCCCCGTGGCCTCCACCAAGCCCACCTTGAAGGCCAGCCGCGCGGACTCACGCGAGGGGAGCCGCGGTGTCTCCTGGGGTGGGAAGGCGAGCCGCTCCACCATGGGCCACAGCGCCTCCGGCCCCAGCGCACGAAGCCCCGGTGACACCGCGGCCAGGGTGCCCCGCTTCTTCGCGTCCAGCGCGTCCACCTGGGCGGCGGCCGTGTCGAACCGGATGAACGTCGCTGGATTCTCCTGGCGGGCCCGGGAGATGTTCGTCTTCAAGCCGGCCCTCCAGTCATCACCCGGGCGGGGCGTCTGCGTCCCACCCGCGCTCAGGGAGACCAGCATCAAGGCGGCGCTGATGCCGCGAAGCAGTGCGCGTCTCATCGTCCACCCTCCCACCACTTCACGTCGGGCACCTGCCGAGCGCTCTGGGTGGCGCAGTGGACCTGGCCCTGGGCGATGTGGAACGGCGCCCACGCATCCACCCAGTGCACGTGGATGCCATGGGCCCCGAGCGCCTCCTCGAACCGCGTCTTGAACGGGTCCTCCCCATCGAGGAGCGGTCCATGCGGGTCTGGCGCGATGACCTGCGTGGGCGTCAACGACAGCAGGTTCAGCGTGGCGGGCTGGTACGCCGTCACGCCGTCTGACGCGTTCTGGAAGAGGAAGGGCACGCGGATGATGTCAGCGTCCGTGAGGCCCGTCTCCTCGCGGAGGATGGAGAGTTGCGTGTCGATTTCCAGTGCCGCCACGGCGCTGGCGTCCATCAGTCCGGGGTTGTCGAGCACCTCGGCGATGCTCGCCTCCGCGGGTATGGAGTACGCCCAGGACAGGCCGGCGAAGAGCTTCGCGTCTCCGTGCCCCCGGGCCTGCGCGTCCTGGAGTATCCGCCGCGCGAGCGCCGGGTCGGCCACCAGGGCAATCCAGCCCCGAGGCGTGGGGGCGGGCAGGAAGGTGAACGTCTCATCCACGTGGTCCACGAACAGCCACGAGGTGTCCACGTAGATGGGAGGCTGCACGGCCTGCGCCTCCAGCATCTGCGTGAAGCTGGGGTCGGGCTGATAGTCCGGCCGCGAGTCCGGCCCCCGGCCCCGGAACAGCCGGCCCAGGGGATACGTGACACCGTCCTTCTCGTAAGGCGGGATGACCTCCGTATTGCCGAAGGAGTTCAGCGTCTGGGAGGCCATGGACATGCCCTGCTGGTACTGCTGGATGGCGGCAGTGTCGGGGCCGCGAAGCCAGAACGCGATGCGGCCGGCCGCGCGCAGGGGCGCGTTCGCGTCGGTGTTGTAGACGTGCGGCGCGCGGTAGTTGACCTTCATGACGTGCTGGCGGCCCTCCGGCGCAGGCATCGACATGTACGCGGGCTCGAAGTAGTCCTGCGCCCACAAATCATCCACCGCGAACTCGGAGTAGACCATCCGCTCTCCTGAGTCCGCGAGCACGCCGCCCAGCGCCTGCCGGAACTGGTTGGCTTCGATGCTGGCGGCGGGCTTGGAGACGAAGACGTTCCAGGCGGGCGTCATGTGGTGGAAGAGCACCACGGGCGCCACGCGCATGCGGACGGTGTCGGTGAACACCGGGTCGTGCGGATTGTTTCGGCCGATGGTGAGCACCACGTCCGCGAAGCCATCCCATTCCTCGGGGTCGCGAACGATGTCGCGCCCCTCGATGGCGAGCACCACGCCGCGCCGTATCTCAGCGGTCGACAGGAACACCGTGTCGGGAAATCCGCCCGAGATGAAGTTGCCCCGCACGCGCTTGAACAGGCGCACCTTCTTGCCAGCGGCCCCGGACACGATGACGGAGCCCACCGTGCCCGCGGGCGCCTCGGGCCAGGGCACCGTGCGCAGCCGGGCCAGGTCCTCTAGGTCCGACTCGCCATTCACCACCGCGTCCATGGCGTCATGGCACTGCGCCAGCGCGTCGTCGCTGATGCGATGGGGGTCCATGGAGAAGGGGCAGGCGTGCTCGTCGTCGTCCAGGTTGGCCAGGAAGATGGCGCCGCGCTCCGCCGTCCAGGTGTCCTCGTCCTCGTCCTCCGCGGGGTTGTCGAGCTCGACGATGCCATTGCGATTCACATCCGCGCGCAGGTCGACCACCGGATGGAAGGGCCCCTCGAGTGGATCCTCGCTTCCGGGGCGTCCCCCTTCGTCATCGGCCACGGGCCCGCAGGCGCTGGCCAACAGGCATGCCAGCAACAGCGGCAGGAGACGTGCTCGGGCATGCGGGGACGGCGGCATGGCGTTCTCCGGGGGCGCCGACGGGCAGCCCCAATCCCGGTGGAACGACATCGTGCGCCCTACGGCAAGTCGCGATGCAGTGGCCCGGGAGTCCTTTGCGCCAGGAAAGCGTCATTTGACTTCGAGCCCACAACTCACCGCGTAACTTCAGGTACCGTGTGGGGTTCCTCCATCGTCATGCGACTTCTGTCAGTCGGATTCCTGGTGGCCTTCGTGCTCTCATGTGCGAGCCGGCCGCACCCCACGGCCGTGGTGGCGTCCGAGCCTGTGTCGGCCGGACCCGCCTTCGACGAGGCACGTGCGGTCCACGTCCTGCGGCGCATGGCCTTCGGACCTTCGCGACAGGCGCTGGCGGACCTGCGGCGCCAGGGCGTGGAGGAATGGATGGCGTCGCAGCTCTCCCGTCCCGGTGCGCCGCTGCCAGCCGGTCTGGAGGCGAAGCTCCAATCGCTGCCCACGTTGACGATGTCCATGGCGGAGCTGGTGCGGGAGTACCCGCCGAAGCGCCAGCGGGAGGAAGCCTTGAAGGACGGGCGTGAGCCACAGCGCCCCGCGCTCATCGGCCTGGAGCAATCCGCGGCGAAGCTGCTGCGGGCGGTGGAGAGTCCCAACCAGCTCGAAGAGGTGCTGGTGGACTTCTGGTTCAACCACTTCAACGTGTCCTCGGACAAAGGCGCGGTGCGGTGGATGGTGACGGCCTACGAGCGCGATGCCATCCGCCCGCATGTCTTCGGCAACTTCCGGGAGCTGCTGGGCGCCACGGCCCGCCATCCGGCGATGCTCTTCTACCTGGACAACTGGCGCAGCGTCCGTGACGGGATGCCGGAGCGCGTGTCACGCGAGCCCGAAGCGCCGAAGCCCGGCCTCAACGAGAACTACGCGCGCGAACTGCTGGAGTTGCACACGTTGGGCGTGGAGGGGGGCTACACGCAGCAGGACGTGCGCGAGGTGGCCCGCTGTTTCACGGGCTGGAGCATCCGCAAGCCGCGCCAGGAGCCTGCGTTCTACTTCCGTCGCCGGGCGCATGACCCGGACGACAAGTGGGTGCTGGGGCAGCGCATCCCCGGTCAGCGGAGCGTGGCGGATGGGGAGCAGGTGTTGGACCTGCTGGCGCGACACCCCTCCACCGCGCGCCATGTCGCGAGCAAGCTGGCGCGGCGCTTCGTCTCGGACACGCCGCCGCCGGCGCTGGTGGAGCGGGTGGCGAAGGTGTTCCTCGACTCGGGCGGGGACCTGCCCACCGTGTACCGCGCGCTCTTCCTGTCGCCGGAGTTCTGGGCCCCGGAGGCGCGTGCCGCGAAGGTGAAGACGCCCTTCGAGTTCGTGGTGTCCTCGCTGCGGGCCACCGAAGCGGAGGTGACGGTGCGCCCCCGGCTGGTGAAGTCCCTGGCGAAGATGGGCGAGCCGCTCTTCCGGGCCCCAGCGCCCACGGGCTTTCCGGAAGGGGCAGCTCCGTGGGTGAACAGCGGCTCCCTGGTGGCCCGGCTCAACTTCAGCCTGGAGCTGGTGTCCGGGCGGATGCCGGGGACGAAGGTGGCGTTGAAGGCGTTGGCCACGCCAACCGAGCCCACCGAGCGCGCCTGGGTGGACTCGCTGGGCCAGGCGCTGCTGGGCGCGCCTCCGTCGGAGGAGACGCGAGCGACCATCCTCGACGCGCTGTCGAAGCGCGCCGAGGCCGCCAGCGCCGTGGGAGAGACACGCCCCGTGGACGTCTCGCTCATCGCCGGGTTGTTGCTGGGCTCGCCGGAGTTCCAGAAGCAGTAGCCTCGCGCACACGCAGCGTGCCGTGGCCGCCTGGTCCGGAACGACCCAGAAATCGTCCGCGCGGGCACAATCAACTGCGAACTCCTTCGTAGCGCTCACGCCATGTCCCCATTGCGTCCTGCCCGTATCGTCGCGACGGCGTTGTCCAGCTTCGCCGCCCTCGTGCTGCTCACCGCCGCCGCCCCGCGACGTCCCACTACGGAGTGGCTCGCGCGGCCCTCTGAGGCCGCACGCATCGCGCGGGTGGAGGCGGGGCTCGCTCCCATCGTGCTTCCAGGCGAGGCCCCCCGGCACCTGACGCTCCAGCAATGGATGGAGCTGTACTCGGTGCCTGGGCTGAGCATCGCCGTCTTCGACAAGGGCGCGCTCGTCTGGGCGAAGACCTATGGCGTGAAGCAGTCCGGCGGCAGCGAGCCCGTCGCCATCGACACGCTCTTCCAGGCGGCCTCCATCAGCAAGCCCGTCACGGCGCTCGCGGCCATGCGCCACGCGGAGAAGCGCAAGTGGTCGCTCGACGCGGACATCAACGACACGCTCATCTCCTGGAAGGTGCCGGAGAACGACTTCACGAAGGAGCAGAAGGTCACCCTCCGCCGGTTGCTCGCGCACAACGCGGGCACGACGGTGCACGGCTTCGCGGGTTACGCGGAGGGAGCGGCCGTGCCGACGACGCAGCAGATTCTGGACGGCGCCGCTCCGGCGAACAGCGGCGCCGTGAGGGTCGACACCGTGCCGGGGACGCGGACGCGCTACAGCGGTGGTGGCACGGTCGTCGTCCAGCAGATGCTCGTCGACCAGCTCCAGCAGCCCTTCCCGCGCATCATGAAGGATGCGGTCTTCGCCCCGTTGGGCCTCAAGGACAGCACCTTCGAGCAGCCGCTCCCCAAGGCGCTGGAAGCCCGCGCCGCCGTGGGGACTCGTTCAGGTGGCACGAGCGTGGAGGGACGGTGGCACACCTACCCGGAGATGGCCCCCGCGGGGCTGTGGACCACGCCTTCCGACCTGGCGCGCATCGCCCTGGAGGTCTCCAAGGCCCGGAACGGCAAGTCCCGGCGGATTGTCTCCCCGGCGATGGCGAGGCAGATGCTCACCGCTCAGTCCTCGAACTTCGGCATTGGCTTCGCGCGCGAGGAGGGCAAGGCCTGGTTCGGGCACGGCGGCGCCAACGCGGGCTACCGCGCCTTCCTCATGGCCCTGGCGGATTCAGGGAGCGGAATCGCCGTGATGACGAACTCGGACGACGGCTCGCGCCTCTTTGACAGGCTGCTCGCCAGCGCGGTGGCGGAGTATGGCTGGAAGGGCATGGAGGAGGCCCGGCCGGACAGCCCCTCCACGACGGTGGACCTGCTGGTCAGGCTCCAGGGCGTGGACTCCGCCCTGGCCTGGTTCAAGGACCGCAAGCAGGGGCAGGCGACTGACGCCCAGTTGTCCCCGGGAATCCTCAACGAGATTGGCTATGGGTTCTTGCGCCAGAAGAAGCTCGCGGACGCCGTGAAGGTGTTCGAGGCCAACGCGGCGTTCTATCCCGAGGATGCCAACGCCCACGACAGCCTCGGGGAGGCCTACGCCGAGGCGGGCCGCAAGGATGACGCCGTCATGCGCTACAAGAAATCGCTGGAACTCGACCCCAAGAACGCCAACGCGGTGAAGATGCTGGAGAAGCTGGGCGGCCGGTGAGTTGTCTCAATACCAGGTGTAGTTGGGGACCTCCATCAGGCCGGGCCTGACGCGTGGAAGCCCGAAGTTGGGTTGGGTGGTGTGCCCGAGTGGAAGGACGACGTAGTGATTGATGATGGCGGCTTGCCTCACGAGATTCGTGCCCAATACCCCCGCCAGGTTGGTGCAGGCCTCGGCCTCGATGTTGTTCACGGTGAGCGGGGTGGCTGTGTCGTAGTGGCCGAGGAGCCGCTGGAGCGTGTTCTGGGCAAGCGCGGGGTTGTCGATGAACGCGGAGATCTCCCCGTCGTATTGCATGCTGCGATACGACCAGTTGGCGGAGCCCACGATGAGCCAACGGTTGTCGATGATCGCCACCTTCGAGTGCGTGTAGATACGCGCCCTGGCGGTGACGTTCATGCACGTGTAGATATGGAGCGCGCAATCCACGCGCGAGATGTCTTCGAGCTTGACCACGGTGTCGATGCCCCCACCTCCATTTCTCCGGAACGTGAGGGTGTCGGCCTCCAACCAGCTCGAGGCCGTCGGGTTGTTCGCCTGGTACGTGTCCACCACGGTCCACGTGACACAGTCGACCCGGTCGATGTGCTGCTCGACGCCGTTCACCATGTAGTAGACGCGGCTGCAGTAGTGGGTCCCATTCGGTCTGCGGAGTCGCAGGACAATCTGGAGCCACGAGCGACGCGTCATATAGCCGGGGGCACCGCCACCCGTGGGCATCATGACGATGACGCGCAACTCCTGGCCGGCCTGTCGGCGGACTTCGTGGCGCGTGTAGATGGCTCGAACAATCTCTGGATCCGCGAAGTGGTAGTTCTCCAGGTAGATGTACTGATCCGCCGCCGCGATGCGCGCCAGGAGCAGGTCGCGCAGCTTGCGATAGCGCGTCTTTCCCTCTGAGCGCGTCAAGGCGATGCTCACGTTGATGTTGGCGGCCTGGGGGGCCTGAAGCGTCCGGTTCTCCTGAATCTGAATGGCTTCCCGTCGAACCGTCTGACTCGCGTTGAATGCGAATCCTCGCGCCAGGATGTCTCCGCCTCCTCCAAAGCTGTTCCAGATCCACCGCTCCTCGATTTGGGAGGTTCGCCGCCACCGGCGCATCCACTCGGCTTCAACGTCATCCGTCGCGGGGCCGCGAAGACGGATGGCGGCGTCGTGCCAGGTCTGATTGTTCGAATGATCGTTGGGCGCGAAGTAGGAGGGAGAAAGGTTGATGCCTCCGAGGAGCACCGTTCGCTGCCCCGCGACGGAGAAGATGGCAATCTTCTGGTGGTTCGAGGCCCCGATTTCCCCTTCGTAGGTCTCCAGGAAGACGCGGACGCGTCCCACCCCCGGGCCCGCGGCGGCCGCGGCGCGGTCGATTTCCGCCACGGCCTGCGCGAAAGCCTCATTCACTTCGGCGACGCCCTTGCCCTCGCTCACCCGTTCCACCTTCGCCGGGCGCCAGACGATGATGTCGAAGTCGTGCCCCGCGCGGATGACCCGGTCGATATAGGAGAGGAGGGTGTGATTGGGCACCCGGAAGTGGGCCCGGTCGCCCATGGTAACTGACGCTTCAATCATCCAGAACGCGAGGCGAACGTACGTGAGCGCATGTCGCGGCGCCTGTCGCACGGCTTCGAGGTTGAGGCGGAACTCCTCGAAGTACTCCTCTCCGTCCATGAGGAAGACGACGTCGTTGTCTCCCGTCTCAGTGGGGACATCCACGTAGGTGAACGCATTCGCCAAGGGCAGGCTGAGCGGTTCGCCCGGGTTCTGGACCTGGACGTCACACGCCCCGGCGACGTGCGCGGGTACGCGCGCCCGGAGAAGACCCGCGTTGACCACGGCGACATCCGTGCAGTCCACTCCGCCAATGCGCACCTGGATTCCGTCCAGGAACCGGGCCCCGGTGATGTCGACCGCCCTGCCACCTTCGAGCGCTCCTTGCGCGGGGGTAATGGCGGCGAGCGTGGGCAGTTGACGGTAGGTGAAGCCGTTGACGAGCGTCCCGCTGGGCACGCCGTGGACGGTCACCATCACATTGACCGTGCCATGGAGCTGGGCCGCGGTCGTCGCGGTGAGCGTCGTCGGCGACAGCACCCGGACGTGGGTCGCGTTGACGCCGTTGAGGGTGACGGTCGCGCCGTCGACGAAGCCGGTCCCCGTGAGCGTGATGGAGGTCCCTCCCGCGGCGGGGCCGGCCGGCGGAGCCACGCTCGCGATGGTGGGCGCGGCGCGAAACGCGAACCCGTGGGTGACCTGCTCCGCGCCACCCACCGCCCGCGTCACCACCACGTCAACCGGGCCCGCGATTCCCGCGGCGGTTGTCGCGTGGAGCTCCTGCGCGGATTGGAATGCGACGGCGGCCGCGGGCGTCCCTCCGAACGCAACCGTGGTGGTGTCCGCGAAGGCGTCCCCGCGTATCACCACCACGGTGTTGCCAGCGACGGGGCCTTCGGCGGGGAGAATGCTCGTCACGGTGGCGTAGGTGAACCCGTTGGCGAGCGTCATCGCCGGTGTGTTGGGGTTCGTCACCACGACATCGACGAGGCCCGCGCCATGCGCCGCCGTCCTCGCGCGAAGCTCGGTGTCGGACACGCGATTGACGTGGGTCGCGGCCGTCCCCCCGATGCTCACCGTCGCGCCCATGGCGAACCCGTGGCCACGAATCACCACATCCGTTCCTCCCGCGGGCAGTCCTCGTGCGGGCGCAATGGAGAGGACCTGGGTGTAGGTGAACGCGCCCACGAGCGTGGTGGGGGCGCCGTCCGCGTTCTGGACCTCGATGTCGACGGTGCCCGCGGCGTGGGCCGGGGTGGTTGCGGTCAGCGTCGTCGGAGAGACGATGGTGACCTGGGTCGCGGGGCGGCCGCCCATCAGGACCCGCGCGCCCTCCGCGAAGTCCGTCCCCGTCACCGTCACGGCCGTCCCTCCGGCCGTTGTCCCCCGGGGTGGTTCGACGCGGGTGATGGCAGGCGCCGCGATGTAGGTGAAGGCCCCGACGAGCGTGCTCGCGGCCTCTCCCCCATTCTGGACGACGATGTCGACGGCGCCCGCGGCGTGCGCCGGTGTCCTCGCGGTGAGGGAGTCTGGGGGATGGATGGTGGGGACCACGTTCGTGCCCCCGATCGACACCGTGGCTCCGGCGGCGATGCGCGCGCCCCGGATGGTGACGTCGGTACCCCCAACGGAGGGACCTCGGGCCGGTTGGATGCTCGTGACCTCGGCGCCAATGAAGGTGAGCCCCTGGGGCAGCGTGCCGGCGACGCCGTCACCGTTGGTGACCACCACGTTGGCGGCCCCCACGGCGTGCGCTGGCGTTTGCGCGACCAACTCCGTACTGGAGCGGAAAACGACGTGCGGTGAGGGCGTACCGCCGAAGGAGACCGTCGCCGCCGCGTCGAAGAACTTGCCACGGAGGACGATGTCCTCGCCGCCTCCTGGCCGCGCGCTGTTCGGCGTCGCGCCTGTCACCAGGGGCGTGCAGTATCTGAAAGCGGCCCGCGTCCCCGCGGCGCGGCCGTGGTTCCAGAAGTCGGCGGCGGCAACGCCACTCCCCGCGGCGTGGGCTGGCGTCCGCGCCCGGAGTTCGGTCGCGGACGCCACGACGACGTTGGTCGCGAGGACGCCGCCGAACTCCACCTCCATCTGGGCGTGGAATCCCTTGCCGGTGATGACAACGTCAGTCCCCCCGGACGAAGGCCCCTCCGCTGGCGTGATGCTGCTCACGACACAGCGATAGTGGAAGCCGACGAAAGTGGCCGGTGCCCCATGGACGTTCCGGACCTGGACGACCGCAGTGCCTGGGAGCGCCCGGGCGGGCACGATGACCGTGATTTGGGTGGCGGAGACGAACACCATGTTCGTTCCGGGAGTCCCCCCGAAGGTGACGGTCGAGCCCGCCGTGAACAGGGTTCCGGTAATCGTTACCCGTTCACCTCCATCAACTGTGACGTTGTTGGGAGTGATGCCTGTCACGGTCGGCATGCGGGATGTCTCCTCGTCTGCGGGCGATTGTTCATAGGCCGGGCCGCGGAGGCGCCCCATGGGCTGCCTCCGCGCTGCTCAGTCAACGTGGGGCGCACTCAGGCCAGGTACTCAGCGCGGAGCCGTGTCCTCGTGGCGTCGTCGAGCTCACAGGTCACCGGCAAGTCATGGTCGCGCTGGAAGTCGCGGAGCGCTCGTCGCGTCCACGGGCCCATGACGCCATCCTCTTCGCCACAGCTATAGCCCAGGTGGCACAGCCGCGCCTGGGCGCCAGCGAGGGTGTCCAGCGGCGCGAGTCTGGCGACTTGGAACGCGTAGGCTTCTCGCTTGGAGCCGGAGCCGAAGGTGACCTTCAGGGTATGGACCGACGCCGATGCGGGCTCGACGAGGAATCCTTCGCTGTTCGTCGCTCCAGCGCGCTCCTCGGTCCTGACGTCGCTCTCCAGCGAAACCACGTAGGGCAGCTTCACGCGAGGCTGGCCCTCCGCGTCGAGAAACCGGACGCGAAGCGTCTCCGTGAACCCCTTCCCACGGAGGAGGTAGGCGTTGCCAGCGTCGACGCCCTCCGTCCCACGGCGGGGCGCGGGAATCACGACGGAGTCCCCGGGATTGAGGATGTTCTTGTCCCCACGGAGTTCCTTCAGCGCCGCGTTCTCCTCCGCGTTCCAGAGTGTCTCCGGCAGATGTCCGTGCCGGTAGGCAAGGGTCGAGATGCACTCGCCGGCTTGCACGACGTGGGTGATGGCTTCCCTCGTGTCAGGCCCACTCGGGGCCTGCCATGCGGCATTCGTGTCGCAGCGGTCCCGCTCGGGGGGAAGCTTCTCGGACGACTCCAGCTCCCAGGCTTCGTGGTCGAGCTCACGCGGGTGGAGCTGGTACTTCCCCATCGCGAGGCCGCGGAAGCGCGCGAGTCCATCAGCGTCCGTCTTCGCGATGAGCACCTCGGACTCGCTCTTCTCGAGCACGAGGGTGACGTTCTCCAACGGGGCGTCGTCGGAGCCGATGACGCGGACTTCTATCGTGTGGGCTCCGCGCAGGGGACACGGAACGGTGAGGTTGCCGGGGGCCACGTTCGCCGGGCTCTGGCTCGCGACCTGCTCGGCGGCGGCGAGTCTCGCGTGCTTGTCATCCTCCGCCTCGGGCGCCGCGGGCTCAGGCGGTGGCCGGCGACCCGAGCCGGCGAAGTACAACGCCGCGGGGTCTTGAACGGGAGGGGCATCTGATTCCCAGAAAGGCTCGCTCATGCGGCACCGCCCAGCGCAGCTCGCGCCTTGCGGTTGTTCGATTCAGTCTTGAGGTCACGCAGGCACCGGCGCGACACCCGGCTCAGCCGCTCCGAGGGCAATGCAATCTCCGCGTCATGCAGGTACTCGCCAACCCAGGGGCGCGATGGTTCCTGGTCGAAGTGCCAGCCGAACGATGCGCAGAGGTTCAGGAAGCGGATGGTGTCTTGCGTGCTCGTGAGGCCGTAGCCGCGTGCCCGGGTCAGGCTCTCTTCGATGTGGATGCGCAGTTCACCATCGCCGAGGCCATCGACTTCCCTCGGGAAGTGTGACCGCAGGTGGGTGACCATCTCGCTGGTGAACTGCGTCTCTCTCGCGCTCCCCAGCGCCGTCAGTTGTTCGCCCCTGACAATCATTTCCCCAGCGTATCGGAACGAATGAGAAAATTCACGTCGAGTATGAGTTCTATTGCGGCCCGAGCTCCCGAGTGCCTTCCTGCTTTGGCGCAGCGCGATGGCGCTGTCTTCGCGCCTACAGGACGTAGCCCCTGGCTCCCACGAGAATTGACTGGCTCAGCAGGGAGTGGAACTCGGTCCGGGGGCCTCCGTGGTGAATGACGCCCAGCGCGAAGAGCGCTACGCGGCTCCAGACATTCCACTCCGCATAGGCGGAGGCCTGTCCGCTGCCATCCACCAGGTTGAGTGAATAGCGGAGCTGCCAGGTCGGCCCGGTGTCGGTGGGGTTGTTCTGCACCTGCATGAACAGGTAGTGCCGCCCCAGCAGCGGCAGTCCGTTGTTGAGCGCCGCTCCCAGCGTCTGGCCCGCGAGCGCGGCATCCGGAGAGGGGAGGGTCAGGACCGAGGATGCACGGGTGGCGATGTCGAAGTACCGCGCGCCATCCGCCCACCGGTAGCCTTCATTGTTGCTCAGGTACTCCAGGTAGACGGTGTGGCCGGAGTCCAGCGTGTAGCCACCGCCAGCGAGGGCGGAGTAGATGAGCCGGTGGTCCCGGGCATGGCGCGGCAGGAAGGCGCCTCCCACGGCGTTCGGGAGCCGCTCGGGGTAGAGCGCGGAGGTCCCCTGCCGCAGGCCACCTTCCGCGTAGAGGAGCAGCGCCTCGCCGACGGTCGTCTGTCCGAATGCACCAAAGTGCGGGCGTTCGTGGGCCCAGCGCTTGGAGGCGTTCAGTCCCACGACGGAGGCCTCGGCCGTGTAGTCCACCTTCAGCAACGACAGGGCCTTGAACCCGTCCTCCTTCTCCCATTGCCAGTCTCCGCGCCCGTCGCCGAACTGGTGCAGCAGCGACAGGGACAGGGCCTGCGTGGGGGACCAGGTGGCCTGGGCCACGTCCACACCCCGTAGCTCGCGCATGGGGTTGTTCCGGCCGTTCTCGAAGTAGATGGGATTGCTGGGCGAACGGAAGTTGGAGGGCCCCCACATGAGCACGTCCCTCCCCAGGGACACCGCGAGCGACTGCACCGGGTAGAGCGTCACCAATCCCTGGTTCACCCAGGCGTCGAGCCGCGTCTCCGGTCCCGTCTCTCCGAAGCGCCGCCACTCGAAGCGGGCCCGGGGCTTCAGGCTCACCTCGAAGGTGTCCGTGGCGAGCTTCAAATCAAGCCGGCCCTCCACCTCCGTCTGCCCTGCTGGAAGACGGGCGATGCGGTTGCCAGGATTGAGCAGGCTGTTCTCACGGAGCCCTCGCTCACTGTCCAGCGCCAGCACCTGGAGGCCGGCGGAGCCCTGCTCCAGCAGCTCCTGGAACGCCTGGGCCTTCGCGTTCGTACCCAGCCCTCCCGTCAACAGGCCCACGAACAACGGTAGGCCTGCTGGCGAGAAGACAGCGATTCGCTTGGAGCGCATGCGGCTCAGTTCCCAAGCCGGTTGACGTCGAACGTCCCGCGCGCCAGCTCCGTCACCTGCACGTCGGCGTACTCCAGCGTCGTCCTGGCGGGCGTGAGCGCGTCCTGGATGGTCATCTTGCTCACGAAGGGGAACGTCTTGCCTTCGTGGGTGAGCTGGTTGCCGTACTCGAAGGTGGCGGACTTCAGCAGCTTGCCGGAGAGGGAGAAGAACTCCGCCTTGACGCCGACCTGCCGCTCCTTGGAGACCCAGTAGGTGATGCGGTCATAGGTGCAGAACGTGTTGATGGCCTTCAACTCCAGCACGTAGCTGGCCTCGCCGTTGACGTCCTCTTCGCGCAGCAGCTTGCCCTGGTAGTCGACGGCGTAGTTCGTCGATGCGATGTCGCCTTGAGACGCCTGACCGGAGAGCTTCTGCCTCGGTGAGATGGGGATGGGCTTGCGGAGGCCGGGACGGCTCATCCACATGTTCCGGTCCACCTGGAGCAGCTTGGAGCCCTTGAAGCGCACGGGCTCTCGTGTCTCCGCGAGGCTGGCGGTGGCATTGGCCTTCAGGGTGAGCAGCCGCTCGGGCTCCTTGTCCACGCCGCTTTCGGGAGTGATGCGGACCGTCCAGCGGATGCCAGGAAGCCCGCCACCCCGCGAGCGGTCCGAGGCCTTGAGAATCTCCGCCGCGTCTGGCTCCGCCGCCCGCGCCGTGCCGGTGTGCAAGAGCAGCAGCCCCAGGATGAGCGCCAGGATGTGTTTCATGGTGATGTCTCTCTTTCCGTCAGACATGGCCCAGCGAGTCGGTGATGCACTTGCGCGCGGCGGTACGCGCCGGGAAGAAGGCCGCGGCGATGCCCAGCAGCGAGAGCATGACGAACGTCCTCGCCATCCGGGGCACGTCGAGGTCGACCATGAGGCTGACCACGTTGGAGGAGTTGGGCGGGGTGTAGGTGATGCCCGCGCTGTTGACGGCCAGCCGCACCAGCAACGTGAAGAGCAACCCTCCGGCGCATCCCAGCACCACGAGCATGAAGGCCTCGGTGGTGAAGAGCCGCAGGATGCCCGAGCGGCGAAGACCCATGGAGCGCAGCGTTCCAATCTCCCGCGTCCGCTCCACCACCGTCATGCTCATGGAGTTCACGATGCTCATGACCACCACGATGAAGACGTTGCTGAAGATGAAGGCGAAAATCATGTCGAACAGGCGCTTCACCTGTGAGTAGAAGCTCGACAGTTCCAGCCACGTCTTGAGCTCCACGTCGAAGCCCGCTTGCTTGAGCTGCGCGGTGAGCTCCGTCCGCGCCTGCTCGGTGAAGGCCTTGTCATCCAGCAGCACGATGAGCCGCTCGGCGCCGTCGAAGTCATACAGGGACTTCGCCAGGTCGAAGGGCAGGTACAGGAACTTGTCGTTGGTGCCGACGTTGCCCGTGTTGAAGTCGTCCACGATGTCCACGTCTAGCGCATTGGCCTGACCTGTCACCGTGCTCACCAGCAGCGCGGCCGAATCGCCGGGCTTCAGGTTGAGAATCCTGCCCAGGTCCTCCGCCGTCGCCACCCCGATGGGGTTGTCCGCCTTCAAGTCACCTGACAGCTTGCGCTGGAAGTCACCCTGGAGCTTCTTGACGTCCTCGGGGACCATGCCCTCGCCCACGAAGACGGTGGACGCGGTGCCGTTGGACACCATTCCGCTGAGGGACATGCGCGGCGTCACCAACCGCGTGTGAGGGTACTTCCGGAGGATGGGCATCACCCGGTCCAGCTCCTCCTTGGAGAACATGTATTGCGCAGGATGGAGGCGGCCTTCGGTGCGCAGGCCTTGCTTCATCACCGTCAGGTGCCCCAGCAGCTCCCCATGGATGGCCTGCTTGGCCAGCCCGCTGTACACATACTTGATGTATCCCGCGAAGAGGCTGATGGAGGCGAAGCCGAAGCCCACGGAGAGGAGGGTGACGAGGCTGCGCCGGTGATTCTTCAGGATGTTGCGGAAGCCAATGGAGAAGTAGTTCATCGCACAGCCTCGTCCGCCTGGAGCAAGCCGTCCTTGAGCAGGAGTTTCCGGTCGACCAGGTCCATGAGCCGCGGGTCATGGGTGGTGAAGATGAAGGTGACGCGCTTGGAGCGGTTGAGCTCACGCATGAGCTTGACCACCATGTAGCTGTTCTCCGAGTCCAGGTTGGCCGTGGGCTCATCCGCCACGACGATGGACGGCGACGTGACGAGCGCGCGGGCAATCGCCACGCGCTGGCGCTGACCGCCACTCATCTTGTCCGGGCGCGCGCTGGCTTGATTCTCCAGGCCCACGTCCTTGAGGGCCTGACTGGCGCGCTCGCGTACCTCGGCGGCGCCCACGCCTTGAATCTGCAGCGGCACCATGACGTTCTCCAGGGCGCTGAGCACGGGGATGAGGTTGAAGCTCTGGAAGACGAAGCCGACCTTGCGGCTGCGCAAGTCGGAGAGCGCGTTGTCCGTCAGCTTCGCGATGGGCGTGCCTTCCAGCGACACCTCACCCGAGGTGGGCGCGTCCACCAGCCCCAGGATGTTCATCAGGCTGGACTTGCCGCTGCCCGAGGGGCCCCAGATGGCGACGAACTCTCCCCGGTGGATGCGCAGGGAGACGCCTTTCAAGGCTTCGACCCGTGTTTCTCCCAGGACGTAGTCGCGCCGGATGTCATTCAGGGACAGGAGCACGTCCTCGTTCGCCGTGCTCGCCGCCGTCCCTTCCAAGTTGGCCATGTCTGTGTTCCTCGATGCTAGAGCGCCCGGACCAACGCCGCGCCGGCGTTGCCCCCGAACGAATAGGAGTGCGCCAGGGCCGTCCGGACGGGCCGGTGTGGCCGCGGCTGGCGTACCAGATTGAGCTCGAACTCCGGCTGCTCGATGCCGGCCTGGACAGGCAACCCGCCTCCCCGAACCGCGCCGACACAGGCGAGCAGGTTGAACATGTCGCTGGCGGACTCGGCCTCGCCCATGAGCCCCTTCACGCTGCTGAGGGGAACGGTGCTCGCCGCGGCGCCCATCACCGTCTTCAGCGCGGCCACTTCCGCCCGGTCCAACGATTGCGTGGAGTTGCTGGCCGCGGCGATGTAGTCCACGGCCTCGGGCGAGGCTTCCGCGTCGCGAAGCGCCTGACTCATCGCGGAGGCCAGTCCCCGGCCCTCTGGGTGGTGGATGCCGAAGGCGTGCCCGTCGTGCGCCACGCCCAGGCCCGCGATTTCCGCCAGCGGGGTGGCGCCTCTTGCCCGCGCGGAGGCGAGCGTCTCCAACACCACCACCGCCGCCCCCTCTCCCATGATGTAGCCATCTCGCCGGGTGTCGAAGGGACGGCTCACGTTGGCATCACTTAGCACGCCAATGTCATCCATGTCGAAGTGCGTGGCCGTGGTGAACAGGTCGAACGTCCCCGCGATGAGAGCGTCCGCCCGCCCACTGCGCAGCGCCTGCGCAGCCAGCGCGAGCACCTGGAAGCCGCAGGCGTTCCCCGCGCTGATGGCGTAATTGGTGCCGCGCCAGCCCCAGCGGATGCTCAGCGCGCTGGCCACCGCGTTCGTCACGGTCTCCTGGAACAGCAGCGGTTGGACGAAGCGCGGCTCGCTGGTGATGATGCGATGCCAGATGTCCTGGCTGACCTCCGCCATGGCCCGGTAGGTGCCCAGGAACACGCCCACCCGCTCCGGGTTCCAGGTGGAGGGCCCATGCCCCGCCATCTGGAGCGCCTCCTCCGTGGCGAGCATCGTGTACTGCGTCCCTCGAGGCGCACGCCGCAGGTTGTTGGAGCCCGTCAGCGCGGACAGGCTCCCTCGAGGAACGCGCGCCCCGTGTTTGCAACCGCATCCGGACACATCGAAGTCGTCGATGGGGCGGATGGCGCTGCGTCCCTCGGCGAGCGCGTCCAGCAAGGGCGGGACGCCCGCCCCGTAGGGGGACACCGCGCCCATGCCGGTGATGACCACTCGCATCTCGTCTGTCATTCGCGTACCGCCAGCCATGCGTTTCCCCTTGTGTTCCATCAGCCCTCCCAGCGGCGGAAGACCATCGCGGCGTTGTTGCCGCCAAAGCCAAACGCGTTGGAGAGCACCGCTTCCAGCTTCGTGGGTCGGCTGTGATGGGGCACGTAGTCCAGGTCGCACTCGGGGTCTGGCGTATCCAGGTGCAGCGTGGGCGGCAGGAAGCCGTCGTTCAGCGCCACCACCGCCGCAGCCGCCTCCATGGCGCCGCTGGACCCGAGGCTGTGGCCGACCATCGCCTTGATGGAGCTGACGGGGACTCGGGTCTGCTCGCCAAAGACATGCTTGATGGCGCGTGTCTCGATGACGTCATTGGCCGGCGTGCCCGTGCCGTGCGCTTTGATGTAGCCAATCTGCTCGGGTTTCATGCCCGCGCTCGCCAGCGCCGCCTGCATGGCCCGCGCGGGGCCGCGTCCCGTCTCGTCGGGCCGGGTCATGTGGTAGGCGTCCGTGGAGCCTCCGTAGCCCGCGAGCTCCGCCAGGATGTTCGCTCCGCGGCGCTTCGCGTGCGCCTCGCTCTCCAGCACCCACAGCGAGGCGGACTCGCCCAGTAGCGTCCCATCGCGGTCCTTGCTGAAGGGCCGCAGCTTGTCGCTCGCCAGGGAGCGCAGGACGCCGAAGCCGGCCTGGGGCATCTCACTGAGGGGATCGACTCCGCCCGCGAACATCACCTCCGACCGCCCGGAGCGAATCACATCCATCGCCACGCCCAGGGCATGAAGGCCCGCGCTGCACGCGGTGGACATGACCAGGCTGAGTCCCCCCAACTGGTACTGGCTGGCGACGTGGTCACTCATGGCGCAGATGAAGCTGTCGAGCACCAGGGCTCGCCAGGGCTCCTTCGGGCCTGCGCGCCCGCGCCGGTAGGGGTAGTGCAGCGCGGCGTAGCCTTCCTTCCTGGCGGGCATTCCTCCCAGGTTGGTTCCGAGCACCACGCCAATGCGCGAGCGGTCCTCGACATCCAGGTCCATCCCGGACGCCGCCAGTCCCTGCGCCGCCGCCACGCGAATCATCTGGGCGCCGCGACTGAGGTAGGGCAGCTCATCGGGGCTGAAGTGCGCGGAGAAGTCGATGTTCTTCAGCTCGCCAGCGGACTGACAGCGGTGCTTGCTGGCGTCGAAATGGGTGACGGGCGCGATGCCATCTCTCCCCGAGCGAAGCCCTTCGGAGAACTCCGCCAGGTTGTTGCCAATGGGCGTGAGAACGCCAATGCCGGTAACGACGACTTTGTTGCTCATCCTGTTCCTCTCAACCCGTGTTGCGCGATTCCTTGAAAAGACAGATGTCCGCGAGCGGCGCGCTACAGCACCAGCCCGCCATTCACGCGCAGCACGTCGCCGACCACGTAGGCGCTCTCAGGAGACGCCAGGAAGAGCGTGGCGTTGGCGACGTCCTCCACGGTTCCCAGCCGGCGGATGGGGGTGGCCTGGATGAAGCCCTCGCGCACCCCGGGACGGTTCATCAGCCCCGCGACCATCTCCGTCTCCACGAAGCCAGGCGCCACGCAGTTCACCCGGATGCCATGTGGCCCCAGCTCTCCCGCCAGCGCCTGCGTCAGCCCAATCAAGGCCCCTTTGGTGGCGGCGTAGGGCACCTGTCCCGCGCGTCCCCGGATTCCGGCGGAGGAGGACATGTTGATGATGGCGCCACGGCCTTGCTGCATCATGGTCGGGATGACCGCCTGACAGCAGGCGAGCGCACCGTAGAGATTGACGTCCACCGTCTCCCGCCACGCTGCGGCCTGGAGCATCATCAAGTGCCCATCCCGGCTGATGCCGGCGTTGTTCACCAGCACATCGATGCGGCCGAAGTGGGAGAGCGCCGCCTCTCGGAGCTGTCCTGGTACGTCGGGGCTGGCGACCGAGCCGGGGACCAGCACGCAGCGGCGCCCCTGTGCCTCGACCTCGGCGGCGGCCTGACGCGCGGCCTCCGCGTTGCTCCCGTAGTTGAGGACGATGTCCGCGCCCTCAGCGGCGAACGCGAGGGCTATGGCCTTACCAATGCCACGCGAGCCGCCCGTGATGATGACCGTCTGCTGTTGGAACCGCTGACGTGTTGTCTGGGACTCACTCACCACAGACCTCCGGTGGCGGACAGGCGCTGACCCGTCGTGAGGTTCGCCGCGCTCGAACCGAGGAAGAGCACGGCCTCGGCAACCTCCTCCGCGCTCCCGAGCCGCCCCAGGGGACCCAACTCGCCATCGAGCCGCTCGCGCTGCGCTGGGGTGAGGTGTGCGGTCTCCTCCTCAAGGAGTTGGACCGCCAGCGTGTTCACGGAGATGCCTTGCCGGGCCACCTCGTTCGCCAGCGCGCGTGTCATCGCGGTGATGCCTTCGGCGGCCACGCGGCTCGCACCTCCGGAAGCGGCATCCAGCAGGTTGACGATGCGCCCCGAGCGCTTGCGCATCATCGGGCGGATGACCTCCTTGCAGAACCACGCCGTCCCACTCAACTGGCGGTCGAGCACGGCCTTCCACTGTTCGGCGGACAGGTCGCTGAGTCGACCTGTCGCGCGGCTCAATGACGCGTTGATGAGCAGGTCGATGCGGCCCAATTCCGTGGCGACGCGGCGGACCACCGCGCCCACCGCCTGTGCGTCAGAAGACTCGCAGGCCAGGGCCAGCTCCGCGCTCAGCTCCCTGGCGAGTGCCGTTGCCTCTGCCTCGTGCTCCGGCAGGAACACGAGGGCCAGACGCGCGCCCGCTTTCCCATGGCGCCGTGCAATGGCATTGGCGATGGGCTGTCCCGCTCCGGTGACTAGCACCACCTGCTGGTGGAGAAAACCGTCCAGGAACGGTGTGTTTGTTTCAGGGTGACTCATGTGACTTCGAACCTCTCTGGGAAAGCACCATGACGCCGCTGGCAGCCGGGACAGCGTCGGCCCAGGCCTTGACCTCGACGCGCACCGTGGTCCGCCATCGCTTGAGAATGTTGGCTTCCATCCGCAGGACGCTGCCGGCCGGGATGGGTGTGTGAAATGTCATTGTCTCGATGCCGCCGAGGTACCAGACAGACGGTGTGACTTCGTCGGGCTCGCGCAGGAGCATGATGGCGACCTGTCCCAGGGCATCCACCAGCAGGCAGGAGGGCAGGGCGGGGGGCGCGTCTCCGAAACGCTCGAACATCATCTCGTTGCCGGAGACCTGCTTGAACGTCCTGCCAAAGCCCGGTGAGAGCGTCTCCACCGTGTCGACCAGCAGCATGGGGAACCGGTGCGGTGTCCCGCCGTAGATGCGGGCCATGGGGTGCTCAGTCATGAGCACCCCCGCGCAGCACCACGGCCAGGGCGCTGCCCTCACCCCCCAGGGCGGTGACCAGCGCGCATCCCTTGTCGAGGGCCCGCGTGGCCAGCACGACGGCCAGCATGCCCGCCGTGCTGAACGTCTCTCCAAGCACGTCCTTGGGACAGCTCACGGGCACCTTCGCCGCGTGCGCCCCGAGGGCTTCGTGCAGCCCACGCTGCTCCCACCCGTCGAAGTCTCCTCGGCCGCTCGCACAGGAGAAGACGGCGCTCAGTTGCTCGGGCTCGATTCGGGCCAGGTGCATCGCGTCCCGCACCGCGCGGGCCAGCGTGTGCGCCTGGTTCGTGAGCGAGCCTCCCCGGTGCCCGGTGCCCAGGACTTCCGCGTGGCGGTGTGCGCCGCGCGTCAGGGCGTGCGTGTGCTCCTCCAGGACCAGGGCGCACGCCGCTTCACTCACCCGCATTCCCTCAGGCAGGGCGATGCCAGCCAGGAGCATGGGGCTCAGGGTGTCCGCGCCCACCACCACCATCCGCTCCGCCTGCCCTTCCTCGATTTGCTGGCAGCCGAAGCGAAGCGCCTCCAGTCCCGCGGCGTGGCCCGAGCACAGGGTCGCGGTGGGACCGCGAAGGTCGTGCACCATGGAGATGTAGCCCGTCGCCGCGTTGGTGACGGTGTTCTGGAACACCACCGGGTTTCCGTAGCGGCCGCCCCGCTCCAGGATGGCTTCCAGGTACTCCGCGTTCGTGGGCAGGCAGCCGTAGCTGGAGCCGAACGCGATGCCTGTCTGGAGGGGATTGCCGGGCCCGGCATCCTCGATGGCCAGCGTGGTCGCGGTGAGCGCGATGCGCCCGAGCCGGTCCATGTGCCGCAACTGGGCGGACTGCTTCGCGAACGCCGCGTCGGGAATGCGCTCCGCCAGGGAGGACGGTGGGCCCGCATCGCCTTGGGAGAAGCGCTCCCAAAGGGCCGTAGGTCCCGTGGCCTGGGGACACACCGCGCCGAGCCCGCTGATGACGATGCGCCGGCTCATCGTGCCGCCCTCCCTGTCTCAGGAAAGCGCCGGGTAACGAGAGCGACGTTCGCCCCGCCGAACGCGGACTTGGTGCTCATCAGCGTGTCGATGCGTTGGGCGCGGCCCTCGCCACGCACCACGTCGACGTCGCACTTCGGGTCCAGTTCCTCGCAGTTGAGGGTCGGCGGGAGGAAGTCACGAGCCATGCCCAGCACGGAGCCGATGAGCTCCAGCGCGCCGGAGGCCCCCAGCGTGTGGCCGAAGTAGGGCTTGAGGGAGTTGACCGGCAGCGCCGCGGCTCGCGCACCGAAAACACCTCGCAGGGCCTGGCACTCCGCGGGGTCATTGGCCGGCGTCCCGGTTCCGTGGAGGTTGACGAAGTCGATCTGCTCCGTCGTCAGTCCCGCCTGTCGCAAGGCGAGCGTCATCGCCTGTTGGAGCCCCCGGCCCTCGGGGTGCGGGCTGGTGGGGTGATGGGCATCGCCCGCCGTTCCCCAGCCGCACAGCTCCGCATGGATTCGAGCGCCCCGCTGGCGGGCGTGGTTCAGCTCCTCGAGCACGAGGATGCCCGCGCCCTCGCCGAGTACCATCCCATTGCGCCGATGGTCGAAGGGGCGGCACACCGTGGGCGTCATGGCGCGCAGGACGGAGAAGCCACTGAAGCTGAGCAGGGTCAGTGCATCCGCTCCTCCCGCCAGCATCACGGAGGCCCGTCCCTGACGGATTTCGTCCAGTGCTCGGCCCATGGCGAGGCTGCTGGACACGCAGGCCATGGTGACGGTGGACAGGATGCCGCCCAGGCCGAACCGGTCCGCGACGTTCCGCGCGATGGAGGAGAAGGGAACCTCCCCGAAGTGTCTCCGGCGAGCGTCCTCATCACCTCCGGAGCGAATGACCTGTTCGAGGGACAAGGCGGGCCCACGGCTCGTGCCCAGCATGACCCCCGCCACCTCCCGCCAGTTCCCCTGGGCTTCGAGCCCACTGTCGCGGAGGGCCTGCTCCGCGGCGTGAAGTGCCAGCTTTGACACGCGGTCCAAACCGTTGTCGGGCGTCTCGCCCGGCAGGTCCACCACGCCCGCGGAGTACGTCCGGCCTTCGATGTCGAACGGGGCAGCCCGCCGGATGCCGCTGCGGCGGTTCAACAGGGCCTGGGCGAGCTTGTCGGCGGACAGCGCATTGGCGGCCGTCACGCCAAGGCCCGTGATGACGACGCGATGGGGGCTCATGAGAGCTTCTCCAGTGGCTCGGACGGCGCCGTGTCCACCAGACAGTCGTGGCCCGGGATGATGTGGCGGTATTCGCGGAGGAGCTTGCGGCGGGTGTGGCTGTAGAGCTCGGTGTCCTGCGCGAGCTGGAGCTCCCGCTCGGCGTTCTCCACCAAGGTCTTCCGTGTGAAGAGCGCATCCCCCGCGATGAGGATTTTTCGCGGCGTGCTCTCATCGTCCGTGCGGGCGCGGTGCGCGACGACGGAGATATGACCATGGGTATGGCCTGGCGTGGGCAGCACCTCGACCTCCTCCGTCAGCCAGTGGCTGCCGTCGACAGGGACGAAGCGCGAGTCACGTTCGAGCACGCGGTTGTAGAACCCGATGTTCCGAGTCACCTCGCGCACGATGGACCGGACATAGAACTCCTTCACCGTCTGGTAATGCTCGCGCAGCAGCTCCGAGGTCGCGGCTTTCCCTGGGGTGTGGTCCTGGTGATACGCCTCGATGAAGTGCGCGTTTTCGACGAAGTCCTTGGCGCCCACGACGTATTGCGCGTTGCGGAACAGCAAGTGATTGCCGCAGTGGTCGTAGTGGAGGTGCGTGGCGACGACCACATCCACGTCATCCGGTGTCAGGCCGCGTTCCTTGAGTGCCAGCACCAGGCGTCCCGCGTCGTCGCACAGACCGCTGTCCACCAGGATGTTTCGCTGTTGGGATTGCACGAGGGTGACAGTGGAGCGCAGCCGTGGAAAGCCGCTCCCCTGGAGCAACACATTCAAGAACATGGTGATGTGTTTCCTTGGGGCTAGGCGCCCAGCATCAATTCGCCGTCGGCGACCAGCTCTTCACCCACCCGTGCTTCGACCTTCACATGGTGGATGGTGCCAAGGCTCTTGAGGTGAGTGGCCCGGACACGGAGCTGGTCTCCCGGAACGACAGGGCGGCGGAAGCGCATCCGGTGGATGTTGGCCATCACGCCCGGCCGCGCTGGCTTCTGTGTCGCCGGCTCCACGGGCGCGAGGTCCGGGCGGCTCCTCGTGCGGAGCATGACGCCCGCCACCTGGGCCATGGATTCGACGATCAGCACGCCGGGCATGATGGGGTGCTCGGGAAAGTGCCCCTGGAAGAAGGGCTCGTTCGCCGTGACGCACTTGATTCCTTCGGCGAACACGCCGGGTTCCAAGCTGTCAATCCGGTCAACCATGAGCATCGGATAGCGATGCGGCAGGAGTCGGAGGAGCTCCTGGATGCCGAGCCCCGCGGGCGTTGCTGCCTGCTGGCTAGGCACAGGCGGCCTTCTTCCCGCCTTCCGCGATGAGCCGGTTGACCAGCGCCGCGAGCGTGTCGATGGAGTGGAACTCCTTGGCGACGCTGTCATCCGCGATGACGACGCCCCACTTCTCCTCGATGCCGACCACGATTTCCAACGCCTCGACGCTGTCGAGTCCCAGGCCTCCCGCCTCACCTTCCTGCGAGTCACCGCCGAACAGCGGCGCCCCGTCCGGAATGCTCGCGGGGTCGATGTCCAGCCGCAGGCGGTCGACGATCATGGCCTTGAGGCCGCTCTTCACTTCCGTGTTGTCGAGGTGCATCCGCTTCTCCTGATGTTGAGAAACCAACGTATCGGAGCCCTCTGACATCGCCGGACAGGTTGGAAACATGGGCTGACGTGTTTGGTTTCTCGGGAGTCAGGATTGGCTCGGCGGCTGCGTGGGGGGCCCGCTGAGTCCTCTGCTTCGCGGTTCAAACGCAAGACGTCGTGCTAGTCACGCCTTCCGACATGACCCCGTTCACCGAGCCGTCCCGTCTCTTCGCGCCGGCTTGTTCGCTGGCGCTGCTGTTCCTGCTCACCGCTTGTGGTGAGGATGCGCCGATCTGGAACCTCACCCTGCGCGCCCGTCATGGCGAAGCATGGAAGGAGTTCACGGAGTCCCCCGGCTTGCATTTCATCACTGAAGAAGGTGTCTGGAGACGGGCCACAACTTCGGAGCTCCAGACGCCATGACCGCACCGCTGACTCGCCGCCATCTGTTGCGCGCCCTGGGAGCGACGGGCGCGGGGCTTGTTTGTGCTCCAGGGTTCCTGGGACGGGCGCTCGCCGCGAGTCCTGTGTCAGCCGCTCGCCGCACGCTGGTGACAGTCTTCCTGCGCGGAGGCGTGGACGGGCTCTCGCTGGTGCCGCCCATCGAGGATGCGGCGTACCACCGGGCGCGCCCTTCGCTGGCACTGCGGGCAAGCGGGCCGGATGCCGCGCTGAAGCTGTCAGGGCCGTTCGGTTTGCATCCGAGGCTCGATGCGCTGATGCCGCTGTGGCACGACGGCCGGCTGGCGGTGCTGCATGGCGTGGGATTGCCGGAGCCGGTCCGCTCCCACTTCGACGCGCAGGACTTCGTGGAGTCTGGAACGCCAGGGCGCAAGTCGACGCCGGATGGCTGGCTCAACCGCGCGCTGGACGAAGAGGCGGGCGCCGCGCTGCGCGCCGTGGCGTTGCAGCCCACGCTGCCCCGAGCGTTGTTCGGAGACGCGGGGGCGGTGGCCATGGGGCGGCTGGAGGAGTTCCGGTTGCGAGGCGGACGCCGGGGGGAGGAAGCCACCCGGGGCTTCAGTGCGCTCTATGCGGGCGCCGTGGACGAGGCGCTGCGGACGACAGGGCAGGGCGCATTCGAGGCGATGTCCCTGCTGGACGAGGACCGGCTGGCGAAGCTGCCTTCTCACGCGGCGGTGGCGTATCCGAAGGGGCCGCTCGGGCAGCGGCTGCGGGACATCGCGCGGCTCATCCATGGAGAAGTGGGGCTGGAGGTGGCGGCAACGGAGTCGGGCGGCTGGGACACACATGCCGCTCAGGGCTCCGCGACGGGCGCGTTCGCCAACCGCTGCCAGGAGTTGGGGAGCGCACTGTCTGCCTTCGCCGCGGACCTGGGACCTCGGCTGGAGCAGGTGACGGTGGTGGTGTTGACGGAGTTCGGCCGCACCGTGCGGGAGAACGGCAGTCGCGGAACGGACCACGGTGTGGGCAGCGCGATGCTGGTGCTGGGCGGCGGCGTGAAGGGCGGCAAGGTGTACGGACGCTTCGATTCGCTGGAGCCGGACCACTTGCAGGACGGGCGCGATGTGCCTGCATGGACGGACATCCGCGCGCCGTTGGCGGAAGTCCTGCTCGCCTGTCGGCCGGGTGTGGAGTTGGCGAGGGTGTTCCCTGGCTTCACGCCGCCTCCGTCACTGGGCCTGTTCGGATAGGCGCTGCGCTCAGCTTCTCGGTGGGGCAGACAGGGGAGCGGCATTCCTCCGCCGCTCCCCCGAACGGTCCACGTCCGTATTCACGTCGAGTCGCCACGGTCCTTCCGCGTCAGCTCACGTCCCTCTGCTCAGCGGCAGCAGGCAATGCGCCCGCAGTTCGTATAGAGACAGGTGAGTTCGTTGGGCGTGGGCGTGGCGGGGCAGGTGGCCTCGGCATCGCCGCCGGTGATGAACGCCAGCGTCGCATCCTCCAGCTCCATGACGGACGCGGGGCTGGCCGGAAGCGCGGCGCGCTCCGCGTCGGAGAGGCTGTCGTAGTAGTCGGCGTTACGCCAGGCGCGGAGGATGTGGTTCTTGTCGCTGTGGCTCATGGTGCTGCTCCTCTTGGGTTGTTGGGGGACTGCCAACGGACCGCCAACCCTCGCGGTGCCGGAGTTCGTCGGGAACGAAGCCGCTTCACGAGACGGGAGGGGCCACGGAGAGCAGGTCCGCCACCCGCTCCGGCGCCGCGAGCCGCAACAGGCCGTGGGCGATGCCCGCGAGCCCCACCATCAACCCTGGCGTCTCGATGCTGTCGGGCAGGCCATGTAGATAGCCGTGCGACTCGATGCCCTGGAGGATGCCGCCCGCGAGCTGATAGGTGCGCCGCAGCAGCGTGTCATCGTGCAGTGCGCGCGCGGCCTCCAGCAGGAAGAGCACGTTGCCCAGGTCGCCATGACACAGGCCATGGTTGTAGCCGAGGCCTCCCGCGAGCGTTGCGCGGACCGCCGCGGCGATTTCCTCACGCACCTGGTGGTCATCGAGCACCGGCAGCCCGGAGATGCGCGCCAACCCGATGCCGGGTGCGCCATTGCACCAGCCACACATGAAGGCGGGTCCATCACCGCCGTGTACCCCGGCGTCGGCGCGGAGGTCGGGCCAGTCGCCGGCCTCGGGCGAGAACCGGCCACGTTCATACGCCAGCGCCTCCAGGGCCGTGGTGTGGAAGCGGGACTCTCCCGTGGCGGAGGCCAGCTGCAGCAGCGCCAGCGCGATGCCCGCCCCTCCATGTGCCAGTCCGCACAGCGCCTGTCCGCCGGTCGCGGGTGAGAGCCAGCCCATGCCATGGGATTGGGGTGTGGCTGTCTGGAGCAGCTTCTCCCCACAGACTCGCGCGAGCCGTGACGCTCGCTCGGAAGGATGCCGCCCCACGAGCGTCAGCAGGCCGAGCAGGGCGCCCGCGCAGCCACTGCCCAGGTCCAGGTGCTCGTCCTGCTCCACGCGGGGAGCCATGGCGTCCACGAAGGACTCGGCGGTCTCGAACAGCGCGCGCTCCCCCCACAGGGCTCCCAGGTGGGTCAGGGCGTAGAGGATGCCGCCCCAGCCATTGAGGATGCCCACGCCACGGACCTGCATTGGCGCGGCCTCCAGGCGCCAGGTCAGGTGGCGCAATGCGCCTCGGGCCGCCTGCGTGAAGCGTGCTTCGCCCGTCAAGGCACCGAGCTGCGCCAGCACCAGCGCGATGCCTGAGAGCCCCTGGTAGAAGTCCACTCCCACCTGGACGAGCCGCCACTCCTTCGTGTCGGACATCTCGAGCGACAGCCAGTGGGAATGGCCCGCGCCGGTGAACGACAGGGCAACCAATCGCTCTCCCACGCGTCGTGCAGCCGCCAGCAGAGCGTCTGGGTGCGCGGGTGCGGGCGGCTCGCGGAACGGATAGCGAGGGCGGTCGCCAGGGCTTGCCGCCAACCGGACCCGGCCGAGCGCGCTTCGCAGCAAGCCGAGCTGCCGCTCGTGGTCATCCGGCGACAGCCCCGTCAAGCGCCGCCGCGCCCGCTCCAGGCCGGAGTCGTCGAAGAAGTCGGGCAGGTGGCGGCCCGCGCCTGACCACAGGTCCTTCGAGCCGGGCAGGGCGGTGAAACGGGGGATGTCGCCGCGCTGCAATTCCTCATGCTCGAAAGGGATGAGGGCCGCCAGGTATGGGCGCTCCTTCACGGCCAGCCAGAGGTGGTCGAAGAAGCGCTGCCGGTCCAGCGCGTCCCCCATTGCATGGGGATGCATGCTCTCGTGCAGCAGGGCGTCGTAGCTGGCTGTGCCGCGAAAGAGCACACGCACGGGCGCGTGCTCAAAAGCCGCGAGCGGCCCTCCAGGGGCGAGCAGCGCATCCCGGTGCTCGGCGAGCAGCCGGTACAGGGCTGAGAACCCCTGCGCGAGCGCGTCCGCTTGCGCCGTCACGGAGACGTCCTGTCCTTCCATGCGAGGACGGTTCGCCGCGCCAGGAATCTCCATCCGCCGCCGCTCGAAGCGGAGCTGGTCCGTGCCATGCGCCGTCGCGACCAGGTAGCCCAGTGGTGTGAGCTGGCCCTCGCCGGCGCCCAGGGCGCTGAAGTCCACCTCCGTTCCGTCTTTCGCGCGCCAGGCGGGTTGCGGCAACAGCCCGCTCTTGAGCACCGTACCGTTCAGCACCGCACCGGGTTGCTTCTCCACGTCCCGGATGGAGGCGGCGAGCGTGTGGGGATGGAAGAGCGTCTCCAGGTCCACCAGGACGGGGTGCTCGCCCACCGCGATGAGGTTCTCGTAATGGATGTCGGTGACGTCCAGCGCGTAGAGCAGTGCGACGAGGGCGCCTTGCCGCAGATGGAAGCGCCGCACTTCCTCGGCCGACTGGCAGGGCGCGGCCTCCACGTACTCCATCCACCCGTAGCCGTCCGAGGAGAGGACCTCCACCGTGCGCAACGGAGGCGTGAGGCCGCGTGCGTTCAGCCAGGAGAGGAGTTGCTGGAAGACGGCCTCCGCCGTGAGCGGGCGCGGCTTGTACACGAGCCGCAGTCCCGAGGCGAAGCGGAGCAGGAAGACGGTGCGTCCACCTCGGTGCGGGTCTGACAGACCGCCTTGGGCCTCCACCAGCAGGCCGGGAGGAACGCCGCCGTGGAAGCGGTGCCACAGCGCCGCGGCGTCCCGGGCCAGTCGCTGCATCAGCTCCACGCCCGTGGCTTCCCACGCGGTGACGTACTCCACGGCTTGCCGCGCGAGCACCGGGTAGCGGGCGAGGATGTCGAGCGCCACGTCGCGTCGCCGGAGGTGCTGGGCGAAGTCCAGGAAGCGCGCTTCGGGCGTGTCTCCCTGGAGTCGTCCTTCGAGCTGAGCGATGCGCAGCTCCACCGCGAGCGTCCGTCCCAGCAAGGGCATCAACATCCGAGGGAGCGGCGCGAGCAACATGCGGGCCGTGTGCTCTGGCTCGAACGGCGCTTCGGGCGTGTCACGCAGGCAGGTGTCCAGGGCGGAGACGAGCCGCGCGTGTGCCGCGTGGACGAGTGGCTCGACCAGGCCGAGCAGGGCCGCGCCCGGTGGCGTGGGCTCCGGCCAGGAGAAGGGCGGCGATATCTCCGACGCGTAAGCCTGCTCGATGACGCGTTGCCACGGCGGAGGCGCGCCCATGCGTGCATGCAGCGCCTCCGCTGGTTCTCCCAGGAGGGTGTGCAGCTCCGCTTCCGTCAGCCCCGAGGCACGCAGGCGCTCGGCCCAGAGCGAATCCCGCGTGAGGGGTTCTTGTTTGCGCCAGCGCTCCAGCCTGCGCCGCGCGCGTGCCTCATCCACCGCGTCCGGAGTGCCGCGCATCCGGAGCGATGGCAGCCGCTCTTCCAGGGCATGGCCCAGCACCCAATGAGACGTCACGCCTTCTCCAATCCAGGCAGCGGCCTGGGGTGTCCGAGTCGTCCTGCGGCGTGTCTGTGAGAGGGCTTCCAATCGCTATCGTTGCATTGCCGCCGGTTCGGATGCCAGGGGGCCTGGACGGGCGGGGTGGGGATGACAGGCTCTGCCCACCATGGACGTGACGCCACTCGCCGTCGCGCTGCGTTGCGAACTGCGGCACACTGGGCCAATGCTTCGGCTGCGCCGCATGCTCATCCTCATCCTGGCCACCTTCGGATCGCTCTACCTCGTGTTGTGTGTGGTGGTGTTCGCGCTGCAACGCTCCTTGCTCTACCCGGCTCCCAAGGGCACGCCGCCGCTGGCGGAAAGTGACGGCTTCAGCCGCCTCCCGTTGGAGGGCGGCCTGTACGTGGATCTGTTCCACCTGCCGGCGCCTCCGGGCGCGCCCACGGTGGTGCACTTCCACGGCAACGGGGAGGAGGTGCTGACGCAGATGGGCCTGGGCAGCTTGATGCAAGCGCGGGGGTTGGGCTTCCTCACCGTCGAGTACCCGGGCTATGGCGCGTCACCGGGGCATCCCACGGAGGAAGGCATCTACGCCGCGGCGGAAGCGGCGCTCGCCTGGCTGCGCGCGAAGGGTGTGAGCGCCGAGCAGACGGTGCTCAGTGGCCGCAGCCTGGGGACGGGCGTCGCGGTGGAGATGGCGCGGCGCGGGCACGGTTCGCGGGTCATGCTCGTGAGTCCGTACACGTCCATCCCGGACATCGGGGCCACGGCCTTTCCCTTTCTGCCCGTCCGCCTGTTGGCCCGGGACCGGTATGACACCGCGTCCAAGGCCGCCGCCGTGAAGCTGCCCGTGCTCATCATCCACGGCGAGGAGGACACGCTCATCCCCGTGGACATGGGGCGCCGGCTGGGCACGCTCTTCCCCCAGGCCGTCGTGGAGACAGTGGCTGGGGCGGGGCACAACGATGTCCTCGAAGACCCCGGAAAGGTCTACAGACATCGGATGGCGTCATTCGCACTGGGAGAACCCTGAGCGGCGGAGTCGGGTGGATTTGACGCTGTCTGTCTGGCTTCAATGTCGACACATGGCGACATGGCGCCGCACCGGGGCGGTGTCGAAGGGACCGGGCGCACGGCCCCATGAGCGCTTGGACAGGACCGCGCTCTGGCTTGCTCGAGGCCGCCGCGACTCCTACGCTCCCTGCCGCCGGCGCATTCCTTGTGCCGGCGTCCACCGGGAGCCCGCCGCATGTCCAACCCTACCTCGCCCGTCATCGGCATCATTGGTGGCAGTGGCCTGTACCAGATGGATGGCCTGACGGACGTCGAATGGAAGAAGGTGACGTCCCCCTTCGGTGAGCCTTCGGACGAGCTGTGCTTCGGCACGCTCGGAGGGCACCGCGTCGTCTTCCTGCCGCGTCACGGGCGAGGCCACCGGCTGGCGCCGACGGACATCAACTTCCGCGCGAACATCGACGCGCTCAAGCGCAGCGGGGTGACGGACCTGCTGTCGTTGTCCGCCGTGGGTGGCCTGCGCGAGGAATACCCACCGGGCACCTTCGTCGTCGTGGACCAGTTCATCGACCGGACCTTCGCCCGGGACAAGAGCTTCTTCGGCACGGGGCTGGTGGCGCACGTCTCCATGGCGAAGCCGGTGTGCTCGCGGCTGGGGAACGCGGTGATTTCCGCGTGCGAGGGCCTGGGCGTCGTCGCGCGCCGGGGCGGCACGTACCTGGCCATGGAGGGGCCGCAATTCTCCTCCAGCGCGGAGAGCCACATGTACCGGAGCTGGGGCTGTGACGTCATCGGCATGACGAACATGCCGGAGGCCAAGCTCGCGAGGGAGGCGGAGCTCTGTTACGCGACGGTGGCCATGGTCACCGACTTCGACTGCTGGCATCCGGACCATGACGCCGTCACGGTGGACCAGGTTGTCTCCGTGCTGCTGGGCAACGCGGGCAAGGCGAAGGGACTGGTGAAGAACGTGGTGCCGCTGCTCGGGTCGCATACTGGCCCCTGTGCACAGGGCTGCCACAGGGCGCTGGACCACGCCATCATCACCGCGCCCCCGGCCTGGGACGCCGCCATGGTGGAGAAGCTGTCCGCGGTCGCGGGCCGGGTGCTGCGCCGATGAAGGTCCATGGCAAGCCGATGCGCTCCATCTGGCTGGCGCCGGACGCGCAGGCCGCGGAGGCCATTGACCAGACGCGGCTGCCGCATGCGCTCGTCAGCGTGCGGCTGACGACGCTGGATGAAGCCGCTCATGCCATCCGGAGCATGCTGGTGCGCGGCGCGCCCCTCATCGGTGCCACCGCGGCCTATGGCGTCTGGCTGGCTTTGCGCGCGGATGCCTCGGACGGCGCGTTGGAGCACGCGCTCGCGGTGCTGCGGGGCACGCGCCCCACCGCCGTGAATCTGCACTGGGCCCTGGATGACATGCGTCAGCTCCTGGCGCCGCTGCCTCCCGCTGAACGGGTGGCTGCCGCGCTTCGCCGCGCGGAGGCCATCAGCGACGAAGACGTGGCCATCAACCGCGCCATCGGTGCGCACGGCCTGAAGCTCCTGGAGGACGCCTGGATGCGCAAGGGGCGCCAGGGCCGTCTGGAGGTGCTCACGCACTGCAACGCCGGCTGGTTGGCCACGGTGGACTTCGGCACCGCGCTCTCGCCCATCTACCAGGCGCACGACGCGGGCATCCCCGTGCACGTCTGGGTGGACGAGACGCGCCCTCGCAACCAGGGCGCGCAGCTCACGGCCTGGGAGCTGGGGCAGCACGGCGTCCCGCACACCGTCATCGCGGACAACGTGGGGGGCCACCTGATGCAGCACGGGCAGGTGGACCTGTGCATCGTCGGCACGGACCGCACCACGGCCCAGGGCGACGTGGCGAACAAGATTGGCACCTACCTCAAGGCACTGGCGGCGAAGGACAACGGCGTGCCCTTCTACGTGGCGCTGCCCTCGCCCACCATCGACTGGACGCTGCGGGATGGGGTGCGTGAGATTCCGATTGAACAACGCGACGGCACGGAGCTGAGCGACGTCACCGGACGGTTGGCGTCGGGCGAGGTGGCCACGGTGCGGATTACGCCGGAGGGGAGCCCCGCGGCGAACTACGCTTTCGACGTGACGCCCGCGAGGCTGGTGACGGCGCTCATCACCGAGCGCGGCGTGTGCCCGGCTTCGCACGACGGGCTGCTGTCGCTCTTCCCGGAGCGGCGCGGGAGGGCGGAATGAGCGGTGCGTGCGAGCACCTCGCCCTGCGCGAGTCGATGATTGCCACCGCGCGGCGGATGAATGCGTCCGCGCTCAACCAGGGCACTTCCGGCAACCTGAGCGTGCGGGTGGAGGCCGGCTTCCTGCTGACGCCCACCGGCATGGACTACGACTCGCTGGTGCCGGAGGACCTGGTCCTCATGCGCTTCGACGGCAGCCACGAGGGGCGCCGGAGTCCGTCCTCGGAGTGGCAGCTCCACCGGGACATCCTGGCCGCCAGGCTGGAGGTGGGCGCGGTGCTGCATGCGCACTCCATGTTCTGCACCACGCTGGCGTGCCTGCACCGGGACATTCCCGCCTTCCACTACATGGTGTCCGCAGCGGGTGGCACGGACGTGCGCTGCGCGCCCTATGCCACGTTCGGCACGGCGGAGCTCGCGGCCCACGTGCTGGCCGCGCTGGAGGGGCGCAAGGCCTGCCTGATGGCGAACCACGGCATGGTGGCGGTGGGCAGGGACTTGGCGGCGGCCTTCAAGCTGGCCGTCGAAGTGGAGACGCTGGCCGCCATGTACTGGCGGGCGCTCCAGGTGGGTGAACCGGTGCTCCTGGACGGCGCGGAGATGGCGCGCGTCCTGGAGAAGTTCAAGACGTACGGCCAGCAGCCGACGCCCCCGTCGCGCGAAGCGTGAGGACCGTCACCTCTGTCGGAACGCCGATGCGGAAGGGCAGCCAGTGCCCCGTTCCGCCGGACACGTAGAGCTGGTGGTCGCCCTGGCGGTAGCGGCCCAGCATGTACTTGAAGACGAACCACAAGGCCGGGACGCCCAGGAAGGCCACCTGTCCGCCGTGGGTGTGGCCGGCCAGCGTCAGCCGGGCGCCGCGCTCGGCCGCGAGCGGGAAGAAGTCCGGATGGTGCGTCAGGCAGAGCACCACCTCTTCGGGCGCCACGTCGCGGAAGCCGGCCTCCGCGGACTGCTGCATGCGCTCCGCCTTCACGCGGTGACTGCGGCCGGACATGGGGTAGTCCACGCCCACCACACGCACGCGCTGGCCGGCGTGCTCGAAGGCATGGGACGTGTCCACCAGCAGGCGAACGGGGCCGCCTCGCGCCTCCACGTCGGCGTAGGCCTGGCGGATGGCCTCCAGGCCGCGCCAGTGCTCGTGGTTGCCCAGGATGGCGAGCATTCCGTGACGGGCCTTGCACTCCGACAGCGCCGCCATGGTGCCGTCGAGCTGGTCCAGGTCGTCGATAAGGTCCCCCGTCATCACCTGGAGGTCCACCTTGGCGTCGTTCATCGCCCGCACGGCGTCTTGCAGGTACTGGGTGTCGATGAACGTGCCGACGTGGACGTCCGTAATCTGGCCGATGCGGAACCCGTCCATCGCCGGAGACAGGCCGGGGAGGTGGATGTCGACCTCGCGGACGGAGAACTGCGTGTAGCCGTTGGCGAGCCCCACCGAGCTCGTCCCGGCCGCCAGCAGCGGCACCGCGCGGCCGGCGTTCGTCAGCAGGTTGCGGCGCGCCATGTTCACCGGCGGGGCGGGGTTGGCCTCGGGCGCGGTGAGGGGCGGCTCCTGGCGGGCGGGCCGGTCCAGCCACCTGCGCAGCAGGAGGAAGGGCGCGCCGGCGAGGACAATCATGATGATGGCGACGGACCAGCCCACGGAGAAGACGCGCAGGGCCGCATCCCCCACGGGAAGCTGCGCGTGCCGTCCGGCCACCGCGGAGTAGAGCCACGCCACCAGGGACAGGAAGGTCCCCAGCGCGAAGGCACCCAGGCGCCACTTTCGGAGCAGGCCGGGCCACAGCGACCGGAGCACGGCCCAGGCGCTGACGTTGAAGACGAGGAGGAACAGCAGCCTGCCCATTGACGGTGCTCCCTTGGCGTGAAGGGGAACAGTCATAGCCGGGGCGGGCGACATGCGCCGCAGGAAGTGGCTGGGGCTTGAAGGGAGTGTTCCGTCCCCGGCCCCTCAGCCCCGGCTGGGACTGGCCATCCTCAGGTGAGCGTGGAGCGTCTCCGTGCGCAGGTAGAGGAACTGGGCATCGCCAAAGGCCAGGGCGTCGCCGTCGTTGAGCATCCGGTCCTGGTCCGGCCCCAGCGAGGAGGCGTTGACCCAGGTGCCATTCATGGAACCCTGGTCGCGCACCGAGCAGTCACCGGCCTGGGCGTGCCACCGCAGGATCGCGTGGAGCTTGGACACGGACGGGTCGGGTACCACCAGGGAGCAGCCTTCGATGCGTCCCACGGAGAACTCCTCTCCCTCCGTCTCCGGCCTGAGGAAGTGGACCTCCAGGGCATCGAACCCGCGCAGCATCACGAACAGCCGGTCCACGAGCCGTGTCCGGTGGGCCATGCCCACGGTGCGTGCCTCGCCGAGCCGCATGGCCACCTGTTGGAAGACGGGCTCGGGAGGTTGTTGGACCAGCACGACGCGGCCGGATGCTTCGAGGAAAGCCTCCAGGGTTGCCAGGGCGAACGGGCGCAGTTGCTTGACGGACGGCATGGTGCCCGCACCTTAGACCGCGTCGCGCGAAGTTGGCGCTGGACCGCGCCCATCCCCCATGGAGTGTCCACCGCCGGTCGGGAGCCGCGCCGTCCCGCCGCTCCATGACGCGCGCGACCTTTCTTGGGGGAAATACGTCCGCTTTCATCGCGCCGGGGCAACTGAACCCCTTCCGCGAAGCCCTCCAGGAGCGACGACATGACGATGCGGATGAAGCGGTATGGCGCTGGACTGTTGACGGCGTGGTTGCTGGCGGTGGCTCCCGCCTGCGGCGACTCGGATGAAGGCGCGCCACCGGACGCGGGATTGCCCGACGCGGGCGACAGTGGGATTCCGGATGCGGGTGACAGCGGCACACCCGATGCGGGTGAGGAGCTGCCTCCGCTGCTGGTGCCCGCGGGCTGCAACCCGCTGGCCTCCGAGCATGACTGCCTCCTGCCATACCCCTCCGACTACTTCCTCGAGGAGGATGCGGCGCTGCCGTCCGGCCACCGGGTTCGGCTCTCCGAGGCGGCGAAGCTGAAGGCACCCGACGGCGCCGCGTTCGACTTCACGGACCTCCACCCGGCGGACGGTTACTCTCATGGCACGCAGGTGCTCGCGCTCTTTCCGGACGGTGTGGATGACGCGCGCCTGCCGTCGGTGACGAGCCCCACCGCCGCGACGAACGGGAACACGGTGTTCCTCGACGCGGAGCGCGGTGAGGGCGTGCTCCACTTCGCGGAGCTGGACCCCAGGGCTCCGGACGACGCGCGCCGCGCCTTGCTGCTGCGGCCCGTGGTGCGGCTGCGCAACACGGCCCGCTACATCATCGCCCTGCGCGGGCTGACGGCGAAGGACGGCACGCCCGTGCCGGTGCCCGAGGGCTTCCGGCGCATCCGGGATGGCCAGACGGCGGGAGACCCGCTGCTGGCACCCCTGGCCGCCAGGTACGAAGCGGACATCTTCCCGGCGCTGGAGGCCGCGGGTGTGCCGCGCGCGGAGCTCCAGCTCGCGTGGGACTTCACCACCGAGTCGCAAGAGGGCGTCACGCAGGACATGCTCCAGGTGCGCCGCCTGGCGATGGAGGCGCTGGAGGCCACGCCCCCCGCCGTCACGGTGGCAGACGTGCGGGATGACGTGGACGCCAACGTCGCCCGGCGCATCACCGGCACCTTGCGGGTCCCGCTCTTCCTGGAGAGCGACCAGCCCGGTGCGCTGCTGGCCCGTGACGAGGAAGGCCGTGTGCGGCGCAATGGCGACGCGGAGGTGCCTTTCACGCTCCAGATTCCTCGCAGCGTCTGGGGGCAGTCCGTGGCGCCGGTGCGCTTGCTCCAGTACGGCCACGGCTTCTTCGGCCGGCAGGCGGAGGCGGATGGTTCCTTCGTCCGGCCCTTCATCCAGGCCACGCGGATGGTGGTGCTGACGGTGGACTGGTGGGGCATGTCGCAGACGGACGCGCCGGGCGTGCTCCAGGCGATGGCGGGCAACCCTGGCCAGACGATGCGCTTCACCGACCGCGTCCACCAGGGCATGGTGAATCAGCTCGCCGTGACGTACGCGGCTCGGACGACCTTGGGGGCGTTGACCGAGCTGCAGGACGACGGCGTGCGCGTCTTTGACCCGGAGCAGACGTACTTCTACGGCATCAGCCAGGGCCACATCCTGGGCGGCACGTACGTCGCGCTGTCGCCGCACGTCTCACGGGCCGTGTTCAGCGTGGGCGGGGCGGACTTCTCGCTGATGATGTTCCGCGCCCGGCCCTTCGGCATGTTCCTGGATGCGATTGCCCAGACGGTGCCGGACGCGCTCGACCAGCAGAAGTTCGCGGCGCTGACGCAGACGTCCTTCGACCGCATCGACCCGCTCACCTATGCGCCGCACGTGCTCGGCGACCTGTATCCCGGAGCGCCCGCGTCGCGCCGGGTGCTGGTGCAGTACGGCCTGGGGGATGCGCAGGTGCCCAACGTGGCCACCGAGCTGCATGCCCGCGCCATGGGATTGACGCAGCAACTGCCCGCCACCTGGCGCGTGCCGATGCTGCCCGCGGAGGAGGGGACGGTGGAGGGCTCGGCGCTGGTGCAGTTCGACTTCGGGCTGCCGTCGCCGCTGCCCGGCACAGTGGCGGACCTGCCGGCCGCCGACAATGCCGTTCACGAAGGCGTGCGCCGGGACGACGACGGACGGGAGCAGGTGGACCGGTTCCTTCGGCCAAACGGACAGGTGGAGGTCACCTGCGACGGCATCTGCTTGGGTGGCAACTAATGAGCTTCAGCTTGTTGAGTTAAGGGACAGGCCGGCGTGAGCGAAGTAGGCGCGCAGGGTGGCGGGACGATGCTGGAGCCGCCGAAACTCCCTGCGCGCCTGCCGACGCAATTCGTCGATGCTTCCAGGCAGAGCGTTGAGCAGCGCCTTCTTGACGCTCGCATTCCGCAGCTGCCCGCAGTTGCCGCCCCTGCAGATGGTGCCTCCTCCTCGCCCGAGGCCGCCGCTGCGGGGAGCCGGCCGGATTCGGCTTCACCCCGCATGAGGAGAGCCTCGTCCTGGAGGCGTTCGTGGACCGGCTCGGACTCCGGGACGTGACGCTGGTCATGCAGGACTGGGGCGGGCCCATCGGCATCGGGCTCGCGGAGCGCCCTCCCTCGCGGACAAGCCGACGCTCATCTTCTGGGCGCTCGAGGACGTGGGCTTTCCCCAGCGCGACAGGGAGCGGTGGGAGCAGGCCTTCCCGAATCACAGGAGCGTCGAGTTCCCCGGCGTGGGCCACTTCTTCTTCGAGGACACCACGGACGACGTCATCTCGGAGATTCGCGCGTTCATGTCCTCCGCCGGCCCCGGGGTTCGCGTGGGAGGGGCTCCGCGCTGACGGCCGGGGCCCACGCCGCTACGGCCCCTGCGTCCAACGAGAACGCAGCCCGCGTCCCTTCACGACGCAGCGCCCTCCGGCCGATGCGCCTCCGCCCCTGGAGCCGGCCCCCGCCGGAATGGCGTCCCGGTTGCATTTGCACGGACGCACTGGCCTCGCATCGCCGCGCCCGACAGGAATGGATGGAATGCCCCCCTTCATCATCCGCACGCAACAGGGCCTCACCCTCCAGCACGCAAGCGAAGCGCGGTTCCGAAGGGAGATGGTGGAGCACCTGCGGACCCACTTCCCGGAGCGGACCACCGGGCTGGAAGCACGCGAGCTGGATGCGCACGTCGAGCGCGCACTCCAGGCCGCCCGCGACTATGGGCTCGCGAGCCGGCGGGAGCTGTGCCGCTTCCTCAACCTGTGTGGCCTCCATGGCTGGGACTTCGACCGGCGGCCGCGCAACGCCTGGATGAAGGCCATGCTCACGGCCCCGGACGTGACGGCCCCCGGCGCCCGGCTGGACCGGCTGGTGGAGCACTCCCTCCACCGGCTGGAGTTGGAGTCCCACCGCACCCGGCTCGAGGGCGAGTTCGGCCTTCACGAGGAGACGTGAGCCATGTCCGAGGCAGTCCTCCGTCAACAGCAGCTCCAGGCCGCGGAGGAAGCAGCGGCCCGGCAGAGCCACACCACGCCCCCGGACGGGGTGTGCATGCCATGTGGCTTGCGAAGCCTCCGGGCCCTGGAGGTGTGCGTGGTGGGCGAGGATGACCAGGGCCTGATGGACGTCCAGGTGGAGCTGCGGCTGGCACCGGGCCAGCTCCTGCGGGCCCGGACCAACCGTGAGGGCCGTGCCCGCTTCGAGGGGCTGGAAGCGGACGCGCGCTACACGCTGGGCCTGCCAGACCTGGACGCGGCGGCCTGGGAGCTCCTCGCCGAGGAGCCCCTGCCGGCGGAGCGGGCCGTGAGTGACGTTCCGGCCGCGTGGCAGCAGGCACCGTCCGCACAGCCGCCGCGCGTCCCCGAGGCCCATGTTGTCGACCAGGGAGACTGCATGAGCAGCATCGCCCACCAGCACGGCTTCCTGCCGGAGACGCTGTGGAACCTGCCGGAGAATGCCGTGCTGCACGCGAAGCAGCGCCAGCGCCACGTGCTGTACCCCGGAGACACCATCACCCTGCCGCCCCGGCGGGCGCGAGACGAGGAGGCACGGGCCGGACGCTTGTACCGGGTGCGCCGCAAGGGCATTCCCGACATGCTGCGGCTGCGCTTCCTCGACGTCGACGAAGAGCCCCGGGTGGGGCTCCCCTTCCTCCTCAGGCTCAGGACCTTCTCGGGGGAGAGCGTCCGGGACGTCCGGGGCGAGCTGGACGGGGACGGCTATGTCCAGGCGACCATCCCTCCCGATGCGGACCTGGGGGAGCTCATCCTCGGGACGGGGCCCGACCGCGAGACCTATCAACTCGAGCTCGGCCACGTGGACCCGCTCGGCACCTTCCCCGGGCTCCAGGACCGGCTGGCGAACCTGGGCTACTTCAGCTGCTGCGAGCAGGACAGTGAGCACCACCCGGTGACTCGCCAGGCCCTGGAGCGGCTGCAGCTGGCGTATGGCCTGAAGCCCACCGGGAAGCTGGATGGCGCCAGCCGCGAGCTGCTGAAGGCACTGCACCTGTCGTAATCGGAGACGCGCCATGGCCCGCTGTGCTCTCTGCAAGACCCATGTCGCCGACGGGAGCATCTGTCGTAATTGCGGCCAGCCGCTCTGCAACCGCCACATGGCCATGCATTCGTGCGGGTCCTCCTCCGACACGGACTCCAGCGACGAGTTCCAGCCTTGGGTCGAATCGGACGATGAGGACTGGGCGCTCGTCCGGGAGGAGAAGAGGCCGCGCAAGCGCCAGAAGAAACCGACGCCGAAGGCCCAGAACCCGAAGGAGAAGGAGAAGGAGGCCAGCTCCGACAACGAGGACGAGGACGAGGACGAGGCCAGCTCCGACAACGAGGACGAGGACGAGGGGGGGCCGGCCCCACTCCGGGGGCCTTCGCCCGACTTCGAGTACTACAGCAGCGATGACGACGAGACGCCGCTGGGCCCGATTGAGACCAGTAACCAGGGCACATACACCGCCAGGAAGGAGTTCGAGGCCACCGTGGCCTTCCTCCGGGCCGTGCAGGACCTCTTCGAGAACCTGTCGAATCACTACCAGGTCTGCCAGGCGACGGCGGAGCTGCTCAAGATACCCCAGGGGCCCATCCACCAGTTCACGGAGAAGGCGCTCTTTCACACCATCAAGAACAAGCAGAAGATCGCCGGACAGAACAGGGGCTACGAGTTCCGCATCTCCACCCCGGCGCAGTGGATGGCCCTGGCGAAGCTCCTGCGGAATGCGCAGTACCGCCCCTGCGACATCATCGTGGAGCTCTGGCCCAAGGCCGCGCGCAACCGCATGTGCATCCGGGGTGGGAACTCGCTCATCAGCCCCTATACGGGCATGGCCCGCACCTGGCCTTCACTCGCGCTGGAGCTGCATCAGACTGCCCTCATGCTGGGGCTCGAGGTCTGCGCCCGGGTGCTCAAGCAGGAGGTGCGCCCCAAGGGCATCGAGCGCATCGGACATCAGTTGCTGGCCGCCATCATGCTCCGTGCCTACAGGGGCCAGGGGGCGGAGGTCTTCGACTTCCTCGTCGGCAACCTCGGGCTCGGCAGCAAGGATATGGAGCGCCTCGAGGAGTTCATCTCCGAGTTCTTCGCCCTGTCCTTCGGCGTGGAGTCCGAGCGCCTGTTCCTCACCCACCTCGAAACGCTGCTGCACCTGGAGAACATCGCCAACGGCTTCAAGTTCTCCCTGAACCCGAAGATTCGCTGCTCCCGGGGCGGCACGCCTGGGGTGGTGGGCCAGCACCTCTTCAACTTCCTGAATGTCTTCTCCGGCATCCGGGAGATTGGCGGCGAGAACCAGCACGTCTACATCCCCGCCAGGCTCGAGAAGACGCCCCATGGCAAGGAGAAGGACGTCGCGAAGTACCAGGGCTTCGTCCTCGAGAAGGAAATCCAGCAGGCCCTGCGCTTCAAGGACATGCACGGGCGCGGCAAGAGCAAGCGCTCCCGAGGCAAATCCATGGTGGCGGGCGGGGCGGGCTTCTTCCACCTCAAGCCCTTCCTGGGAGGCCAGAACAAGAAGGGCAATCCCTACCGGGACTTCACCACCCGGACGGTCATCGAGGGCGTCTGGAATCAGCTCCGGCCGGTGGCTCCCGAGGAGGACCGTGGGCAGCTCCATGCGGACCGGCTGGAGTTCATGGCCTGCATCCGCATCTACAACACCCTGGCGAACTTCCTCCGCAGGAGCACCCAGAGCATCACCCGGGGGTACTGGGACCAGCGCTTCCGCTTCTACGGAGGCAATACGCGCATGGATGCGGAGTGGCTGGTGGGGTGGATCTCCAGCCTCCTGCTCGGTCGCAGGTCGTATGATTACGTGAGCACGATCTGGAGCCAGAGCCTGCCCATGCTGGGGAGCACGCTCGCGTTTCCGGACGTCGTGCAGCAACTGGTGGAGCGGGCCTTTCCCCAGCTCATGGGTGGCAAGCGCCTGACCCTGGACCCGTCCCATACGTATCAGCGGCACGGGTTCTGCTCCGGGATGAGGGTGTTGGAGGCAGAGCAGCTCATGCGGACCCTGCTGTCCGCCGGCTGGGTGCTTCAGGAGCGCAAGTACGGAGACGAGTGGCTCGGCAACGAGCACATGGAGGAGCTGTTCCTGCACCACCTCGCGGAGGCGAGCCCCTCCTTCGCCCAGGTTCCCCCGGTGGATGTGAATGCGGTGTGGTGGGAGATGACCGCCGCCATCGTCGACTCCCTCGCCGAGCAGTCCGCCTCCCCCCAGGGGGTGAGCCCCTTCCTGGTGTGCCCCATCAACCTGGGCAATCGACACTGGGCCTGCTTCGTCATCGAGCTGAACCTGGCCGACCTCTCGTCGCCAACGGTGTATTTCTTCGACTCCCTGGGCAGCAACGCCCAGAAGCTGGCGGTCGTCCGCCGCATCATCGAGGACACGCAACTGCTGAGCAGTCCCACGCTCGTGGACCTCTCCGCCGCCGTCCAGACCGACGGGCATACCTGTGGCACCTGGATGCTCGAGGCCGCCAGGCTCATCCTCCAACTGCGCCTGTCCGGAGTGGACCTGGCCGACATCGGCACCTTCCACGCCGAACTCCTGGCACTCCAGGAGCAGATTGGGGACCTGCACGCGCAGAACGTCCAGTTCCAGGAGGACTACGCGGCGGAGGACTCCATCGACGAGGACTCTCATGACACGACGGGAAAGGCCTCCATGGGCGCGTCGAAGAACTCGGACGTCGAGTTGATGAGCGAGGAGGTCGACCCGTTCGCCGAAGGGGAGGTCGACCCGTTCGCCGAAGGGGAGGTCGACCCGTTCGCCGAAGGGGAGATCGACCCGTTCGCCGAAGAGGTGGAAGGGATGAGTGAGGACGACTCCTCCGCCTGAGCAGGTGGGTGGCACCTCAGGCGGCGCGCGGGCGGCAGTTGACCTCGATGAGGAGGCCTCCGGGCGCCGTGCAGTACACCATCGTGCCGCGGTTGTTCCGGATGACCTCGGAGACCTCCAGCCCGTCGCCCTTCGCGCGGGCGTGGAACTGCGTCACCAGGTCTTCACTGTCCACGTAGAACCCGAGGTGGAACCCCAGTTTCGCCCTTGACCTCACTCCCTGAAGCTCACTAGCGCAGGGCCAGAAGTGACCTCCGCGCGTCAGAGGCGGACGCGTGGAGGTCACTGCCTCGTCGCGGTCTACGTCGCCGCGTCTGCCTTCGGATTCTTCAGCAGGTGGTCGCCGTAGTCCTCACGCAGCTTCGTCTTGAGGAACTTGCCGGTGGACGTCCGCGGCACCTGCGGGACGAAGACATAGTCATCCGGCAGCCACATCTTCGCGAACTGGCCCGCCAGGTGCGCGGTCAGCTCCTCCTTCGTGACCTGCTGCCCCTCCTTCAGTGCCACCGCGGCCAGCGGGCGCTCATCCCACTTCGGATGTTTCCCGGCGAAGACGGCCGCCTCCAGCACGGCCGGGTGCGCCATCAGCGCGTTCTCCAGCGCCACGGAGGAGATCCACTCACCGCCCGACTTGATGACGTCCTTGCTGCGGTCGCAGATGCGCACGTAACCGTGCGAGTCGATGGTCACCACGTCGCCCGTCTTGAACCAGCCGTCCTTCGTGTAGCGGTCCGCGCCCTCATCGCTGAAGTAGGACGACGCGACCCAGGGCCCCCGGACCTCCAGTTCGCCCATCGTCTCCCCATCCCAGGGCAGCAGCGTGCCGTCGTCGCTGGCGACGCGCGTCTCCACGAAAGGCAGCGCGAACCCCTGTGACGCCCGCGCCGAGGACTTCGCCTCATGCGCCGCCTGCCGCAGCGGCCCCTTGACCTTCGCCATCGTTCCGACGGGGCTCATCTCCGTCATGCCCCACGCGTGAACCACTTCCAATCCATGCCGCTGCTGGAAGCCCTCAATCAGCGACGGAGGCGCCGCCGAGCCACCAATCAGCATGGACCGCATGCTGCTCAGGTCCCACTTGTTCGGTGCCTGGTCCAGCAACGCGAGGATTCCAATCCAGATGGTGGGCACGCCGCCCGCCAGGGTGACCTTCTCCGCCGCCATCAAGTCCAGCAGGGAGGGCGGGTCCAGGTGCGGCCCGGGAAGCACCAGCTTCGCGCCGGTGAGGACGGCGTCGAAGGCCAGGCCCCACGCGGCGGCGTGGAACATGGGCACCACCGGCATCACCGCGTCCGCCTCGCGCATGCCCGTCACGTCCGTCATGCAACACGCCAGGGCGTGCAGCACGGTGGAGCGGTGGCTGTAGAGCACGCCCTTCGGATTGCCCGTGGTGCCCGACGTGTAGCAGAGCATCGACGCGGAGTTCTCATCGAGCTGGGGAAAGTCGAAGTCCGGGGACTCGGCCGCCAGCAGTGCTTCGTAGTCGAGCGTCCCCTCCGGCGCGGGGCCCGCGTCCGGCACCACGATGACGTGGCGGATGCTGGGCACCGCGTCCTTGAACTTCTCGAACAGCGGCAGCAGCGAGCGGTCCACCACCACCACGGAGTCTTCCGCGTGCCGCGCGATGTAGCCCAGGTCATTGGGGTGCAAGCGCAGGTTGAGCGTGTGCACCACCGCGCCCATGCACGGCACGCCGTAATACACCTCCAGGTGCCGGTAGTGATTCCAGCTCAGCGTGGCCACCCGGTCCCCCGCCTTCACGCCCAGCCGCGTCAGCGCGTTGGCCAGCCGGCACGTGCGCGCGTAGAAGTCCGCGTACGTGTAGCGGTGCAGCGACTTGTCCGGGTTGCGGCTGACGATTTCCGAGCGCGGGTAGAATGTCCGTGCGCGCTCCATCAAGTGGCTCAGCGTGAGCGGGAAATCCATCATGCGGCCTGGCAGCATCGGCACCCTTCCTTGTGACGGCGTGAGGAGGTGCCGATGCTAACGGAGCGCGGACCCGTGCTTCATCCACGCTCCGCGATGCTGCGTTGCGTCAGCCGAAGAAGACCTGGGCGACTTCGAAGAACTCCTGCGGGACGCGCTTGAGCTCGCGGGTGGCGTCCGCCAGGTCCACGCTGATGATGTCGTTGCCTCGCAGCGCGGCCATCTTCCCGAACTCGCCGCGGGCCACCATGTCGCAGGCGTGGACGCCGTAGCGGGTGGCGAGCACGCGGTCATGCGCGGTGGGGGCGCCGCCGCGTTGGATGTGGCCCAGCACGGACACGCGCGTCTCGAAGCCGGTGCGCCGCTCGATTTCGTGCGCCAGGATGGTGCCCACGCCACCGAGCCGCGGCCTGCCTGCCTCGTCCAGTGCGCCGCTGGTGACGAGCTGCTCCTGCTGGTCCGCCGACAGCTTGATGCGCGTACCCTCCGCCACCACGACAATGGAGAAGGTGCGCCCGCCCGCGTGGCGGCGCTGGATGTGCTCGGCCACCTTCGCGAGGTCGGCGGGAATCTCCGGCACCAGGATGACGTCCGCGCCGCCAGCGATGCCCGCGTAGGTGGCAATCCAGCCCACGTGACGGCCCATCACCTCGCAGACGATGACGCGCTTGTGCGACTCCGCGGTGGAGTGCAGCCGGTCAATGGCCTCGGTGGCGATGGCGACGGCCGTGTCGAAGCCGAAGGTGAAGTCCGTGGCGTTGATGTCGTTGTCGATGGTCTTCGGCACACCGACGATGCGCAGTCCTTCCTGCGACATGCGCGTGGCGGCCGACAGCGTGCCTTCGCCACCAATGGCGATGACGGCGTGGATGCCGTTGCGTTCGATGGCGCGCTTGACGCGCTCCAGCCCGTTTTCGACCTTGAACGGGTTGACGCGCGAGGTGCCGAGGATGGTTCCGCCCCGGTGGAGGATTCCGGACGTGGTTTCACGCGTGAGGCGGAAGTGGTTGTCCTCCAACAACCCCTTCCAACCATCTCGGAGGCCCATCATCTCGAAGCCGTGGGCGTTGGCGCGGCGGACGACGGCGCGGATGACGGCGTTCAGGCCGGGGCAGTCACCCCCGCCGGTGAGCACGGCGACTTTCATGGAGAAACGTTCTACCGCGCCCGACGCCAGACGCGATGTCCAAGTTCGCCCGAGCGCTCACCCGGGGACCTTCCAACCCTCTATCCGAACACCGCCGGACGACGCTGGGCCCAGGGGCGGGCAGCCTCCAACTGGGCGGCGAGCCGGAACAGGGTGGCTTCATCTCCAAAGCGCCCCATGAACTGAACGCCCACGGGCAGGCCGTCCGGGCTCCAGTGGAGCGGCAGGCTCATGGCGGGCAGCCCCGTGATGTTGGCCATCGGGCAGTGGGAGGCGAAGGCGCCCGCGCGGAGCAGCGGGGCCATGGGCTCGCCCGGTGGCGAGGAGAACGTGCCCAGCGGCGGCGCGAGCTCGTTGAGGGTGGGCATCAGCCAGACGTCCACGTCATCGAAGTGACGGAGCGCGGCGCGGCTGTGACGCTGCAATTCCGCGCTGGCGCGCAGGTAGGCGGACAGGCCCTGGTCCAGGCCATATTGGTAGAGGGCCCAGGTGAATGGCTCGAAGTGCGAAGCCTCCGGACTGCGTCCCAGGCGCTCGGCCATCGCGTCGATGCTGAAGACGACGCCCGCGGTCCACACGGTGATGAAGTGCTGGCCCACCGCGTCATCACCGGGCACCTCCAGGCTGCCCTCGTCCACGTGGTGGCCCAGGTCCTCCAGCAGCCGGGCCGCGGAGTGGATGGCGGCCAGGCACTCCGGGTGGATCGCGGCGCCCATGGGGTTTCGTACGGCCACGCGGATGCGCAGGCGGCCCGGGGGCGTGTTGACCTCCTGGGTGTAGGGCCGCGCCTTGGCGGGGGCCTGGTAGGGCGTCCCCGCGTCCGCGCCGCAGGTGACGTCGAGCAGCGCCGCGCTGTCTCGCACGGAGCGGGTGAGGGCGTGTTCGGTGACGAGCCAGTGGACGGCGTCCGCGATGTCGCCGCCCATGGGGTTGCGGCCCCGGGTGGGCTTGAGGCCGAAGAGGCCACATGCGGCGGCGGGGATGCGGATGGAGCCGCCGCTGTCCGTCGCGTGGGCGAAGGGCACCATGCCGCTGGCCACCGCCGCCGCCGCGCCGCCGCTGGACCCGCCCGGAGAGCGCGAGGTGTCCCAGGGGTTGCGGCAGGGCCCGTGCAGCTCGCCCTCCGTGGTGGGGAGCAGCCCCATCTCCGGCGTGTTCGACTTGCCCAGCACCACCAGGCCGCTGCGCCGGTGGCGCTTCACCAGCTCGCTGTCCTGGTCTGGAATGTAGTCCTTCCCGAAGCGCGAGCCGTGAGTGAGCGGGTGACCCTCCTGGGCCGTGAGCAGGTCCTGGAGCAGGAAGGGGACGCCGGTGAAGGGGCCCGGAGGCAGCGTTCCCCGGGCTCGCTCGCGCGCCTGGTCGAATTGCGTCTGGACGACCGCGTTGAGCGTCGGGTTGAGGCGCTCGATGCGGGCAATGGCCGCATCCACGAGCTCGAGCGGCGTGGCCTCCCGGCGCCGGACGAGCTCCGCCTGTGCCGTCGCGTCGAGACTGACAAAGGGGTCCATGTCCCCGACTTTGTCATGATTCACGCGACCTGGAAGCGCACCCGGTGCATGCCTATGTTTCGGACCCATGCGCATCCGCGTCTTCGATTCCGAGCGGGAGGCCGCCGCCACGTGCGCCCAGCGAATCGCCCGAGCGGCGGCGGCACACCCCTCCCTGGTGCTGGGGCTCCCCACGGGGCGTACGCCGCTCAACGTGTACCGGGAGCTGGTGGAATTGTTCACACGCGGCGGTTTGGATTGGGCCCAGGTCCGCACCTTCAACCTGGATGAGTTTCTGGGTGTGTCGGCGGACGACGCGGGCAGCTTCCGCGCCTACATGGAGCGGCACCTCTTCCAGCACGTCAACCTGTCGCCCGCGCACATCCAATTCCTCGATGGCGCGGTGGAGGACGCGGAGGCGGAGTGCGCGCGCTACGAGGCCCGGCTGGCCGAAGCGGGCGGACTGGACCTGGTGCTGTTGGGGCTCGGTTCGAACGGGCACCTGGCCTTCAACGAGCCGGCGGACGGACTGCGAGCGCGGTGTCACCGGACGCGGCTGAGTCGTCAGACGCGCGAGGCCAACCTCATGCTCTTCGGGGATGACCCGTCGCGCGTGCCGATGGAGGCGCTCACGTTGGGCATGGCCAGCATCCTCCAGGCACGGCAGGCGCTGCTGCTGGCTTTCGGCGAGGCCAAGGCGGAGGCGGTGCGCGGCATGGTGGAGGGCCCCGTGTCCCCCCGCTGTCCCGCCTCCTTCCTCCAGCTCCACCCGGACGTCGAGGTGTGGCTGGACCCGGCGGCGGCCCGCGCGCTGTAAGGCGCTGCGACTGCCTCAGCTCCGGCCATTCTCCGCGGGCGCTGCGGGCTTCTTCGGCTCCTTCGCCGCGGACGCCGGTGCCTTTGTGCGTGCTGGAGCCACCGGCTTCGGCTTCGCCACGGGCTTCACCGCGGGCGGCGCCTTCCGCGGCGGAGGCGGGCGCGTCAGCTCCCACGCCGCGAGCACCTTGGGCACGTAGAACTCCGTCTCGCCATTGCGCGGCACGCGGCCATTCACGGAGCCTGGGCCCGCGTTGTATGCGGCCACCGCGAGCCGCACGTCACCGAAGCGCCGCAACTGCTGGGCCAGATAGCGCGCGCTGCCGTCAATCGCCGGCTCCGGGTCGAACGGGTCCTTCACACCCAGCATGGCCGCGGTGCCGGGCATCAGTTGTCCGGGCCCCATGGCTCCCGCCGGGGAGATGCGGTGCACGCGCGTCTCCGACTCCACCTGCACCAGCGCGCGCAGCAGCCCCGGGGGAAGGCGGTGCCGGCGCTCGGCCGCGTCGATGACGGGCTCCAGGGGCGCGTGTCCCTCCACCAGGCACGACGGCCGGTGCGCCAGATACGCGCGCAGCGCGCCCGCCTTGGCCTCCAGGAACGAGAAGGACAGCGGCGACACGAAGCTGTTGCCGAACCAGGCCACCGCGACGTTGAGCAGCACCACCGGCGCGAGCACACACGGCAACCACCACGCCCACCCGGGCACCGTCATCCCCCCACGCCGTGCCGCCCGCTTGCGTCCCACCCCTCCACCCTTAGGGGCGCTTGGGGCCTCCGTCCAACTTCCGGCGCCCAGGGCGGACCTCCGGGGGAAGGCGCAGCCCGTCCAGCACCAGCGTGGTGAGCGCGTCCGGCAGCTCCAGCGGGTTGCCGATGTCCTCCTCGCTCAGCACCGCCAGCAGCAGCCGCTCCACGGCGCCCACCACCGCCAGTCCGCTCACCGCCGGACGGATGGGGCGCAGCAGCCCGCTGGTGTGCGCCTTCTGCGTGATGTCCACCGCGTGACGCGCCACCTGCCGCGCCAGCTCCGCCACCTTCGTCCGCGCCCCCACCGCCGGCCCCCGGCACTCCTGGAGGTACAGCCGCACCACGCCCGGGTACTGGAGCAGCGCGCTGGCAATCACCGCCGCCACCGCGCGGTACGCGTCGAACATGGCCTCCACGTTGCGCGCCTCCGCCAGGGAGTGGCCGCACGTCTCCAGCCCGGCCAGCAGCTCGCGGCGCACCGGCTCCAGCAGGCCGTCCACCAGCGCCGCCTTGTCGTCGAAGTACCGGTAGAACGTCCCCTTGGCCACCCCGGCCGCCTGGGTGATGTCGTCGATGGTGACGCCATCCAGGCCCCGCGCCAGGAACAGCTTCAGCGCGGCGTCCTCCAGTGTCTGCTCGCGCTCTCGGCGGTGGGCCTCGCGGCGGCCTCCGGGCCGTGCGGGCGGCTTGCCCGTCTCCTGGGCGCCACCCGCCCGCGTGCCATCCCGGCTCGCCATTACCGTGCGCTCCCGTCCATTGCGCGGTAGAAAAAGAGTGACCAAATAGTCATTTATGGGAAGCGAAGCGCCGGCCGGGCGCTTCGCCGGAGGCGACCATGATCGGCATCCCCCTGGGCTGGGTTTACTCCAATTTCGGTGAATGGGTCCTTCACAGGTCCGTCCTGCACGGCCTGGGGAAGAACCGGAAGAGCTTCTGGAGCTTCCACTGGCACGAGCACCACCAGAAGTCGCGGCGCCACGACATGGTGGATGACCAGTACATGCGCTCGCTGTGGAGCTGGTCGGCGCAGACCAAGGAGCTGATGGGGCTGGCGGTGCTGGCGCTGGCCCACGCGCCGCTGTTGCCGGTGGCGCCCTTCTTCGTCGGGACGGTGTGGGCCTGCGCGGCGAACTACTACTTCGTCCACCGGCGGGCGCACCTGGACCCGAAGTGGGCGCGTGAGCACCTGCCGTGGCACTACGACCACCACATGGGCAAGGACCAGAACGCGAACTGGTGCGTGACGCACCCGTTCTTCGACCTGGTCATGGGCACGCGGCGCGAGTTCCTCAACGTGCAACCTCCCGCATCCAAGCAGCCCGCGCCCGTCGAACAGCCCGTGCCCGCGCCCGTGGAGGCCCGGAAGCGCACGGCGGCGGCTTCCGGGCTCCGGTAGCTACGGGCGGCCTAGAACACCAGGTCGAAGTAGTTCGCGTGCGCCTTCACGCCCGCGCAGGCGCGCAGCGAGGCGGTCCAGTCCTCGGAAGGCAGCGTGCCCCGGGCGTCGAAGATGAACTCGAGCTCGGGCTGCCGGGCCAGGTCCATCAGGTCCACCGGGCCGGTGCTGGTGAGCTGGATGGTGCGCGTGGGCGCGGTGCTGGTGCGCGTGTACTCACCGATGACGTGGGTGTCGTTGGAGCCCGGCTGGCGCACGGAGACGTTGGCGCGCTCCACGCCGCTGAGGTCCGTGTCGGCCGTCACCTCGAAGACGCGCAGCCGAAGCTCGGTTTCGATGTCCGTGTCCTCGGGCAGCGGGTCGGAGATGTCACCCAGCGGGAAGGTGATGCTCCGCTCCACGTTGACGGTGAGTGGCAGCGCCGCGGGGAAGGCCAGGTCGCGCTCCGTCTTGCAGATCTCCTCGGCCTCGGCCTCGATGAAGAAGAGGGATTCACAGCCGGTGGCGAGCATCGCGATGCTGGAGAGGAGCAGGATGCGGAAGGAAGTCGTTCGCATGGTTGAAAAGCTCCTGGCTCAGAAGAAGTAGAGGATGAAGCCCAGCTTCACGGAGGGCATGGTGGCGCGCACGGAGAGGTTCCTCGCGGTGACGTCCGGGTCATCCGTGGCGTCCTGGAGCAGGGCGCTCGCGTCGTCCACGCCCAGGTCCACGTAGCTGAGGCCCAGGTGCAGGAAGAAGTTGAAGCGGCTGGCCGCGCCCACCTCCAGGCCCACGCTGCCGGTGACGTAGTTGTACGTCACGTCGCGAATGGCCGCGCTGGCCCGGCTCGGCGTCGCGCCCAGCCAGTCCACCACGTCGTTGTAGTCCGAACCGAAGTAGTGCCCCGCCTCCACGTTGAAGGACGGCGCCAGGAAGGTCTGCATCGGCAGGATGCTCAGGCCGCCGCGCAAGCCGAAGCTGAGCGTGTTGGTGGTGGGACCCGCTTGCAAGCGCAGCCACGGCAGCGGCCGCAGCACCGCGGACAGGCCCACGCCGTGCGGCGCGCCCGCGTCCAGCATGAGGCCAAAGCGGTGTGGGGTATCCGACCCATCGGCCAGGGCCGGTGTCGCGGCCCCCAGGCCCAGGGCGCAGGTGAGCGCCGCGCCGTGCCGTCCCAGCAGGAATGTCCTTTGTCGTCTCGTCGAGGATGTCGCCATCGTCATGTCGTGTTCCAGCGTGTTCCGGCCCGGTGGCCATCATTCGCGCGACCGGGCGGAAAATGAAGCGGCGTCAGGGAAAATGACGGCGGGAAGAGGCCGCTTCGGCGCTGGTATCCGACATTGGCGGCCTGGGCCGCCGGTAATTCAGGGTTCTGCCGTCCGATTGGCGGCGAGCCCGATGACGTTGACCATCAAATCCTTGATGCGGCGCGGCTTCTCTCCGCCGTTGTCGCGGAGGATGAGGTCGATGTCGTCGTCGGCCCGGTGGTACTCGGGGATGAGGTCTCCGCCGCCGTTGGGGTTGGACAGGCCTTCGAACATGAAGAGGACGTCCTCGCCCTTGCGTCCGAAGGACGCACCGTCCTGCCGGTCGCGGAACACGTTGATGTCCCGGTTGATGCGGTCGAACGGGTCATCGAGCTTCGCGTTCGCCTGGTCCAGCACTTCCCGGAAGTAGTTGGGCTGCCCGCGCGAGTTGGTGTCCACCACCGACAGGCGCTGGTCATCCCAGCGGCCCACCATGTCCACGTTGATGACGCCGGCAATCTCCTCCATGCCGAGCCCCGGAATCGGGTGGTCCACGAAGTACTGCGAGCCCACCAGGCCCTTCTCCTCGGCGCCCGTCCACAGCAAGAGCACGGAGCGGTCCAGCTCGCCGCGCTTGGCCGCCTCCGCCAGCTCCGGCACCGCCGCCATCAGCACCGCGCTGCCGGAGGCGTTGTCGTCCGCGCCGTTGAGGACGTTGCCGCGCCGGTCCACGCCATCGTGGTCCAGGTGGGCCATCACCACGATGACCTCGTCCTTGTTGGGCCCCGAGCCCGGCAGCAGCGCCATGGTGTTCACCGCCTGTCCGGACGCGGAGGCCAGCTGGCGCAGCTCCTCCACGCTTCGCTGCGCCCCCGCGCGCGGCGGCGCCAGGGGCAGGCCGCGCGCGTTCATCGACTTCTCGTACTGCTGGTTGAGCAGCGCGAGCGTCTCCTTGGGCATGTTGTCGTCGAGGTAGAAGCCGCCCTCGAACAGCGCGTGTCCGTAGGTGCTCGGCGTGTGGGCGTGCTCGCCCGACTCGCCGCGCACCCCGGGCCGGCCCGCGAACGAGTACACGTCGAAGCGCTGCTCGAAGGCGTTGTCCGGGTTGTTCGTGTTGGGGCCGAGGAGGCCGTACTTCTGCACGTGCTGCTGCACGTACAGCGACGCGGCATCCAGACCGGCTGACGGGCTGTCGCGGCCCTGGAGCTCGTCCGAGGACAGGTATGCGATGTGCGTCATCGGGTCCGAGTCCACCGCGGCGCTGTCCACCTCCGGCTCCGGCGCGGGGGCTGGCTCCACCGGCGCGGTGGGCGGCGGCGTGGGCACGGTGCACACGAGCGGCCGGGGCGCGCGAGCCGACGACTCGAAGCGGTCCGCGTTCCAACCGGGAGGGGCGCTGGTGGGCTTCGCCGGGGACTCGGAGGCCCGGGCGTCCTTCGCCACGGCGGCGCGCGGCGGGAGTGAGGGGAGAGGACGCGGGCTGTCGTTGACTTTCGTGGCCATGGTGGAGGAATCCCGGTGCGCGTGGGGGTGGCGCGTCTTGGAATTATCCGCCCCAGCCGTCCGGAAGTTGTGCGCCTTCTTTTCCCCTGAGATTGCCGGGGGTTGTTGAAGGCCGGACGTCGCTCCGCCCCGCCGGTCAATACCTGCACCTGGAAGCCGGTGACACGTTGCAAGTCCGGAAAGCACCGGGCTGCGAGTGGCCCGGGTCGACCGGCCCAGGACGGGGGGTCCGGATGATCGACGAAGTCGATCAACGTTTGAAGGCGTGGGTGGGCCGCATTGCCGGTGATGTCCCGGTGTTCCTGGGCGTGCCGGACCGCGAATCGCTCGAGCGAGGCGTCTGTCTGTACCTGTTGGAGCTGGGGCCCGCGCCTCCGGTCCGGAGCGGGGGCGGGGGGCGCGCGTCGCTGCAGATTTCGGTCTGCTACCTCATCACCGCGGGGGCGGAGTCCCCGGAGCGAGCGCACCGGCTGCTGGGTGAGCTCGTCTTCGCGGCCATGGAGGAGGCGGACTTCGAGGTGGAGCTCACGCCGGTGCCCACCACGGTGTGGGCCGGGCTGAGGACCGCGCCGCGTCCCTGCTTCCGCCTGCGCGTCCCGGTGCGGCGGGAGCGCTCGATGCCCGTCATCCACCGGGTGCTCTTTCCCGCCACGCCCCAGGCCACGCCGACGCCCGCGGAGGCGCTGTTGGGCTGTGTCGTCGGCCCGGGGGACGTGCCGATTCCGGGCGCGCTCGTCGAACTGCCCACGCTGAAGCTCACCACGCGCACGGATGCCAAGGGCTGCTTCCGTTTTCCCAGCGTGCCCCCCGTGGCCACGCTGGGACGGCTGGAAGTGCGCGCGAAGGGTGCGCTGCTCGAGCTGGGCCCGGAGGTGCTTGCCGCCGAGCCCCAGCCGCTGCTCATCCGCCTGCCGTTGAAGGAGGAGTGACATGCCGCAAAGCCACCCATCGCCTGTCACCTCCGAGGAGACGCTACGCGGCGCCGAGCGCGTTCCCGCGTCACCGAGTGCCACCGCGCCGAACCCTGCTCACGGGGCGCTGGAGACGTCCTGGATTGATGAGTGGGGCATGGCGCCCGAGGCGTCCTTCCCCGATGCGTGGAGCGCGCGGCTGAAGGCGTCCGTCGCCGGTGCGCCCGATGCGTGGAGCGTTGGCCCCGTGGCTTCCATTCCCGGCGTCTCCGATGCGTGGGGCGCAGGGCTGGAGGAGACTGTCTCTGCTGTGCTCGACGAGTGGGACGCAGGGCGGGTGTCGATTGTCCCTGCTGCGCTTGCTGCGCGGAGCCCGGGGCCGGAGACGACAGCGCCTGATGCGTGGGGCGTGGGGCCCGAGCTGTTCGCGGTTCATGCGCTGAGCCCGGCGGCTCGGGGCCTTCGGGCGGCCACGTCGGAGACCTGGGAACGGAGCGAGCCTCCCCCCGTGGCCACCGCAGGGAAGCGACGCCAAGGCGAATGATGGAACGGACAGCCTTCCGCGACAGGCCGGGCGATGGGGGAACCACCGGGCCTGAGGCGGGAGCGCTGGCCTGACTCGCTCAATGCCGCACGGTCCTCCAAGAGAGCAGGTCGATGTCTCGCGTCTTCGATGTCTCCGCAGTCACGGACACCCTTCGTCTGTCCCCCAACGGGACGGGGGAGGCCGTCTTCCACGTCATCAACGCCTCGCGTGCCCCCGTGCGCGCGCGCCTCTCGGTGGTGCCTGACGCAGGCGCCCGGCGCGAGTGGCTCTTCATCGACGGCGATACCCAGCGCGACTTTCCTCCGACAGGCGCGCAGCGAATCCTCATCCGGCTCCGCGTGCCAGCGGGGACGCCACCGGGCCACTTCACCTTCCACCTGCGAGTGGAGGACTGCGACGGCCCCGACACTCGGTTCGCGCAGGGGCCCGCCGTCACCGTCGAGGTGGTCTCCTCGCCGCCCGCCGCGAGGGCGTTCCCCAGGAACTGGGCTGTCATGGCGGTGGCGACGTTCATCCTGCTGGGGACGGTGGCCTCCCTGCTCGCCGCGGGCAGGGCGAGGCAGCCCAGCCCTGGGGCGCCCTGTCCGGATGGGCATTGTGGCAAGGGGCTGACGTGCGCGAAGCAGCTCGATGGGGGCGTGTGCCTGGCCTCGCAAGGCCAGCCCTGTGAGGCGGGCTCCCAGTGCATCACCGGCTTCTGTGAGCCCGGCGTGGGGTGCACGGTGCCGCTGGGAAAGGACTGCGTCTCCCCGGAGGACTGCCCGGGCGCGCTGACGTGTGCCGACGTGCTGGGCTCGTCCGTCTGTCTCCTCGAGCCGGGAGAGGACTGCGAGCACGACCGCGACTGCGCCAGCTTCTTCTGCAACGCGGAGCGCAAATGCAACCGCGATGACGGACGCTGTGACAGCAACGCCGAATGTCATTCGCCCACGCAGTGTGGCGCGACGAAGCTGTGCCAGCTTCCAGATGGACAGCCGTGCATGCGGCACGAGGCCTGCCTCTCCGGTTACTGCTCGGAGACCTGCCAGATATCGCCGGAGTCCTTCCAGTGCGAGTCACCGTGCCCCGCGTACACCGCATGTGTGTCGGGAAGCTGCACCCCCGTGGACGGCAAGCTCCTCAACCAGAACATGCTGCTGACGGCGCCTCGAATCCTCAAGGGCATCCGGGAGCTGCGCATCCAGCAGGGCACCCAGCCGTAGCCGGTGTGTGTCACTGCAGTGCCGGCCGCACCGTCTTGCCGATGTCCACCAGCCGCCGCACCTGTTCTTCGCTCAAGCCCAGGTGCCGCGCGGCGCCCGGGATGTCCCCCGGAATGAAGGCGCGCATGGCCCGGGGACTGAACCAGTTGAAGAGCGTCACGACGCCGCGGACCAGTGGGGACTCGGTGAACACCGCCGTGGGCGGAATGACGTAGTCCTTGGGCACCTGGTTGAGCGCCTGTTGCCGCTGGGTGGCATTGGGCCCGGGCCCTTCGGCCAGGACGAGCTGCCCGGTGGCCGTGTCCTGGTGACGCGCGATGAGCTCGCAGTAGCGCGCCCAGTCGTCGGGGGCCGGTGGCTGCGCGTTGTGCGCCACCACCAGCACCGTGCCGACATATGCCAGCCCCAACGTCCGGCTCTGCACCACATCCTGGATGTCGGGCGCGTCGAGCTGGACGGGAGCTGTCATCGCCGCGTCTCTCCGTTGGATTGCGAGCATGCCGGAGTGTTCCTCCGCATGACTCCATGTGCAACCTGTATTCCTTGGAATACTTGCCGCTCCGGCGCCCAATGTGGGGCGCAGGAGGAGCGGCTTGGAGCTACCGGGCAGGGACGCGGAGGACCAGGCCCGGCGGAGGTAGGCTCGAGGCGGAGGTGGTGTCTCCCCAGGCCGCGATGGTGCCGTTGTGCCGGAGCGCCAGGCTCTTGTTGAAGGCCTGGCCCGCGACGGTGGCGACATCCGTCAATCCCGGGGGGAGCGTCGTCTGGCCAAAGGCGCTATTCCCCCATGCGACGACGGTGCCGTTGGACCGGAGCGCCATGTAGTGGTGTTCGCCTGCCGCGACATCCACGACGTCGCTGAGGTCCGGGGTGAGCGCGAGGTCGTAGTACGCCGCGCCAAATCCCCAGACGGCCGCGGTCCCGTCCGCCCGCAGCGCCAGTGCGCTGCTGCTCGTGTTGGAGATGGCCACGACGTCGTCCAGGTCCGCCGGGACGACGAGGAGGTCGAACACGTCCTGCCCCCAGACGGTGACGGTGCCGTCCGCCTTGAGCGCCATGCCGTGGTACGCCCCCGCGGACACCGCGACTACGTCCTGAAGCCCTTCAGGGACATGCGTCTGCGGGTCGATTTCCGCACCGATGGCCACGACCGTCCCATCCCGCTTGAGCGCGAGGGCCAGGACTCCGCTCGCTCTGATGTCCACGACGTCCGACAGGCCCGCGGGCACCGGGACGGGGTCGGGGCCTCCCCACTTGACCACGGTTCCATCCGCCTGCAGGGCCACAGCGAAGGTCATCCCCGCGCCCACGCTCACGACATCGGAAAGCCCCGCTGGAATCGGAGTGACATCATTCAGGGGGTCGGCCGAGCCCCAGACGGTGACGGTGTTGTTCGGCAGGACGCCAATGCCCCAGTGGGCCGCATACGCGAGGGTCCGCTGTCGGAGCACTCGCAGCGACGCGGTGGCGGCGGGCTTCCAATCCACGCCAAGCGTGACGACGACCTCCTGCTCGCCGGGCACAACGCTCCCCGGCACGCGCACCACCACCTCCGTGTCCGACCAGGACAGGTACTCCTCGGCGTCCACGCCGCCGATGGAGACGCGGGAGGTGCCACGCATCTCGCCGAAGCCGGAGCCGGTGAGCTTCAGGTGGCCTCGCTGCACGGTGAGGGCGGGCGCCTCAAGCACCAGGGCATCCTGGCGGCGGCTCAGTGACAGGTCGACCGACGTCGTCTGACCCGGCTGGACCTCCAGCGTGTCCCCGGCCCGCTGGTAGTGGCTCCGATGGGCCTCCACGGTGTGCGTTCCCGTGGGGACGTTGTCGAACGTGAAGCGGCCTTGCGCGTCCGTGGTCACGCTGTCGCGCACGCCGGAGAGGATGACGGTGGCGCCCTCATGGTGGCTCTCCCCTTCGAGGAGGGCCTGTCCCGTCACGCGGCCGAGCTGTGTCCCTGAGTCGTGTGGCTGTGTGCCGGCGTCGGGCGTGGAGGCGGGACTGTCTGGGGTGCAGGCGGAAAGGACCAGGAGGAGGGCCCAGAGCCATGAGGTTCTTGCGAGACGCATCATCGGATTTCCAGTGTGTGCGGGGGAGGCGCTCCTCGGGCGGGAGGAGTCCTTCGACGAGGAATAAAGCCTGTGGCAGCCACCTGTCGCCCACTGGGAATTGTTATTCAAAATGCGTCTGGCGTTGCCAGCGTCTGCGTCTAGTCGAGGATAAGTTCCAACATCAGGTCGTCCTCGGGGTCCTCCTGGATGGATGCGTCCGAGTCGTCCACGTCGTATCCCTTGAGGGAGAAGCCCAGGGGCGTCTGTGCGCCGATGCAGGGAATCGTGCGGGGCGAGGTGCCCACGCCGTCGCCATCCATGTCGGGGTAGAGAACCGTCCAACGATAGCGCGCGGCGTCCGAGTCATCGCAGTCATTGCCCGTGGCCTGGGTGAAGTAGGGCTCGGGGAGTGACGCACCGGTGCACACGGTTCCTGCTTCGGGGTGGGTGTGCCCATCCGCGTCCCGGTCCACATGCGCGTAGGCCGCCTGTCGCCAGCGCGCCGCGTCTTCCGCCGCGCAGTCCGTCCCCCGGGCCGACCACGGCGCGGGCACCGTGCCATCCGTGCACAGCGCGACCGCGTCTCCCGCGCCCACGCCGTCCCCGTCCGCATCCGTCCACGCCTGGACGGTGGTGTGGATGCTCGGGTCCGCGTCGTCGCAGTCGTTCCCTCGTGGTGTGGTGGCATGGCCGGGCGGCAGCGCCATGCCCGAGCACACCGTGCCCACCTCCGGCGCGGTGAAGCTGTCACCGTCCGCATCCCGGTGCGAGTAGGCCAGGAGCCTCCAGAGGAGGGGGGCCGTGTCGTCGCAGTCGGTGTTCACCACCGAGTACCCAACGGGAATCTGCCGGCCCGCACAGAAGGTCTGCCGCGTGCCTGCGCCGAAGCGGTCCCCGTCATCGTCGGAATACACGTGCCAGGTCACCATGACGGTGGCATCGCGGTCGTTGCAGTCATGACCGGTGGGCCACTGGGCATAGCCCGGAGGAAGCGCCGCGCCGCTGCAGGTCACGCCCTGTTCGGGCACCGTGTCGCCGTCACCGTCCGAGTCCCGGTGGGCATAGGAGCGCCACTGCCACCGCGTGGCGTCCTCCGGCGCGCAGTCAACGGAGTCCAGCGCGTAGCCGGGAGGCGCCGTGCGGCCCGTGCACCGCATGACGGGGTCACCACTGCCGAAGCCGTCTCCGTCCACATCCGCGTAGACGGTGCGCTTCTGCCACCATGCGGCGTTCGTGTCGTCGCAGTCCAGGCCGCGCGCCTCCAGGGCGTAGCCGGCGGGAAGTGTCATGCCGGAGCAGACCCGGCCTTCCTCGGGCACGGTGAAGCCGTCGCCGTCCGCGTCCCGGTGGGTGTAGTCGCGCCACGTCGAGCGCGCGCGGTCGTCGGGTGCGCAGTCGCCGTCGACCGCCGCGTAGCCCCGGGGCAGGTCCTTGCCCGCGCAGTGGGAGATGGGCTCGCCGTTGCCGATGCCGTCGAAGTCCGCGTCTGGCCAGAGCTGGGTGGAGGCGGCGAAGCGGGGGGCGTTGTCGTCGCAGTCCGGCGCGCCGGGTTGCTCGCGGTAGCCCTCGAGCGTGTCTCCCACGCAGGCCGTCACGGGGCCCTCGCCGGTGGCGCCGTCGTTGTCCTGGTCCGGGTAGAGCCCGGCCTGCTCCCGCCAGCGGGTCGCGTCGCCCGGAGCGCAGTCGCCGCTCTGCTGGCTCCAGCCCTCCGGGAGTTGCTCGCCAGCGCAGACCTCGCGCAGCGCGCCAGCGCCCACGCCGTCGCGGTCATCGTCCGCGTGACCTTCCAGGATCCGCCACCGGTTCGCATCGCCGGGAGCGCAGTCCGCCGCGTCCGCGACCCCATCCCCGTCCGCGTCCTCTTCCGTGGGGCTCGCGCCCGGCGAACACCCCGCGAGGAGGCCCACCACGGTCAGCGTCAACGCCAGCCACGTCTGTCGATTCGTCCCCATGTGCGCCGTTTGTTCCATCCGCGTGTGGACCTAGGGGACGCGGGCCAGCTTGCAGGCGAACTGGATGTAATTGTTGGGATGGTCTTCCACGGACATCGTGAGCAGGTACGCGCCGGGTTTTGACATCGCAAGCAGGGCCATCCGGTCGCAGCGGCTCGCCAGTGTCTGAAGGCTCTCCTGCGCGCCGTGTGAAAGAACGATCTTGAAGGTGACAGTCCGAGGCTCTGCTTCGCCTTGGAGCACGCCCGTGACGTCGATGCGGCCATCGAGCCGGATGCTGTAGTCGTCCACGGTCGTGAAGACATAGGGCCGGCCCCTTGGCGCATCCTCCGCCATCGCGGCGGGCGCCGCGAACAGCGCCGCGAGCAGGGGGAGGGCCAGGATGCGCCGGGACAGGGACTTCGACATAAGGGGTTCCTCGCGGAGGGACTGAAAACGGGCGGATTCCGCCATGCGCCCACGCCCTATACGCCCTCCATTCGATTCCTTGGCGGATTCGGCGCGTCACGGCGCGAACGCCACCGTCCAACGCCCCCCGTGCTGCACCTTGTCACAGCCGTCCGGCTGCAATACGCCTAGAGGCATGTCCACCGCCGCGCTCCCCGCCGACTTCCTCCAGGCCATCACCGAGGGCTTCCCCGCCGACTTTCTCACCCGGGAGCCAGGGGAGCTCCAGGAGTACGGCCGCGATTGGACGCGCGTCTATGCGCCCGCCCCCGCCGCCGTGGCGCTTCCCCGGACGACGGACGAGGTCGCCCGGCTGCTGGCCCTGTGTCACCAGCATCACATCGCCGTGGTGCCCTCCGGCGGTCGCACCGGGCTGGCCGGCGGCGCGGTGGCGGCCCGGGGCGAGCTGGTCCTGTCCCTCCAGCGCATGACGCGCATGGGGCCGGTGGACCTGCTCGGCAACACGGTGCGCGTGCAGGCGGGCGCGGTGACGGAGGCCGTCCACCACCACTGCGCGGAGCACGGCCTCACCTGGCCGGTGGACTTCGCCTCCAAGGGCTCCAGCACGGTGGGCGGCAACATCGCCACCAACGCGGGCGGGGTGAAGGTCATCCGCTACGGCCTCACGCGCCAGTGGGTGCTGGGGCTCCAGGTCGTCACCGCCCAGGGGGAAGTGCTGGAGCTCAATGGCGCGCTGGAGAAGAACAACACCGGCACGGACCTGCGCCAGCTCTTCATCGGCAGCGAGGGCACCCTGGGCGTCATCACCGAGGCCACCCTCAAGCTCACCCAGCTCCCCGGCAAGCAGGACGTGTTCCTCTTCGCGGTGCCGGACGTGGCGGCCGTGCTGCGGCTGTTCCGCGACGCGCGCCGGCAGAACGCCTTCAGCATCTCCGCCTACGAGTTCTTCACCGACAGGTGCATGGCCCGCCTGGGCCGCCACCGCAAGCTGCGCCCGCCCTTCGAGACCCCCAGCGAGTGCTACGTGCTGCTGGAGGCGGAGGCGAAGGACGCCGCCGCGGTGGAGGGCTGGCTGGGCTCGCTGTTCGAGCGCGAGCTGGTGACGGACGGCGTCCAGGCGCAGGGCGCGGCGCAGGCGGCCGAGCTGTGGGCGCTGCGCGAGGGCATCAGCGAGAGCCTCTCCGCCACCGGCCTGCCGCACAAGAACGACATCTCCCTGCCGGTGGCGGGGCTGGAGGCCTTCTGCGCGGAGCTGGAGGCCCTCTTCAGCGCGCGCTACCCGGGCTGGGAAATCTGCCTCTTCGGCCACATCGGCGACGGCAACCTGCACGTCAACGTGATGAAGCCGGACGCCATGGACAAGGCGGAGTTCCTGGCCCACACGAAGCAGGCGGACCCCACCATGTTCGCGCTGGTGCAGAAGCACGGCGGGAGCATCTCCGCCGAGCACGGCGTCGGCCTGCTGAAGAAGGACTACCTGGGCTACTCACGCGCGCCGGCGGAGCTGGCCCTGCTGCGCACCCTCAAGCGGGCGCTGGACCCTCGAGGCATCCTCAACCCGGGCAAGGTCGTGGATGCCTGAGGGCGCCGGACGTCAGGACAGGATGCGCGTCTTGATGTCCGTCTCCAGCCCGGCGATGGCCTCGCACACCGGGGTGGACACGTCCTGGTCCAGGTCCATCAGCAGGTAGCCGATGTTGGCGTCCGTGCTGAGCACCTGGGCGTGGATGTTGGCGTTGAGGTCGGAGACGATGCGGTTGATGTCGCGCAGCACGCCCGGGATGTTGCGGTGCACGTTGAGGATGCGGTGCGTGCCCGGGATGAGCGGCGCCTCGATGTTCGGGAAGTTGACCGCGCCCGTGCTGGCGCCCGCCTTGAAGTACTTCAGCAGGCTGGTGGCCACCTCCTTGCCGATGGAGGCCTGCGCCTCTTCCGTGGACCCGCCGATGTGCGGCGTGAGGACCACGTTGGGCAGGCCCTGGAGCGCGGTGACGAAGCCGTCCGAGTTGCTCTCCGGCTCCTCCGGGTAGACGTCCACCGCGGCGCCGCCCAGGTGCTGGGACTGGAGCGCCCGCGCCAGCGCGTCGATGTCCACCACCGTGCCTCGGCTGGCGTTGATGAGGCAGGCGCCCTTCTTCATCTGGGCAATCTGCTCGGCGCCCATCATCATGTGCGTGGTGGGCAGCGCGGGCACGTGGAGGGTGACGAAGTCGGAAGCGCCGAGCAGCTCCTCCAGGGTGACGGCTGGCTGCGCGTTGCCCAGCGGCAGCTTGGTCATCACGTCGAAGTAGAGGACGCGCATGCCCAGCGCCTCGGCGATGACGCCCAGCTGCGAGCCGATGTGGCCATAGCCGATGATGCCCAGCGTCTTGCCGCGCACCTCATGGCTGCCGGTGGCCACCTTGCGCCACTGGCCCGCGTGGACCTCCTGGCTGCGCTCGAAGAGCTGCCGCGTCAGGACGATGACTTCCGCAATCACCATCTCCGCCACGCTGCGCGTGTTGCTGAAGGGCGCGTTGAAGACGGGGATGCCGTGCGTGTTGGCGGACGTCAGGTCCACCTGGTTGGTGCCGATGCAGAAGGCCCCAATGGCCAGCAGGTTCTCCGCGTGCTCCAGCGCCGCGAGCGGCACCGTCGTCTTGCTGCGGATGCCCAGCAGGTGCACCCCCTTCAGCCGCTCCGCCAGTTCGTCCGGCTTGAGGGCGGACGAGACGCGCTCCACCTGGAAGCCCTCGGCGGCCAGCATCTCCCCCGCGGACGGGTGGATGTTCTCCAGCAGCAGGGCTCGGAAGGGGCCGTCACTGCTGATGGCGCGCGTCGGAGAGGGCGGGAACTGGGGAGGGCTCATGGCGCCTTGCGTTAGACCTGGGGCTCCGGACTGTCAAGGGTGGGGTGGGGCTCGCTTGAGGTCCATGCGTCATTGCGCGGGGAAGCGCGGCTCGTAGAACTCCTTGGAGTCCCACTTGACGTCATGGAACTCCGCCTCGCCCGCCTTGGTCTTCGCGACGCAGCGGACGATGTTGTCCTTAGTGAACAGGCAGGGCTCGGCGTGGGGGTGGCCCGTCGCCGCGGTCTGGAACGCGCGGTGGATGAATTGGGGCTCGAGCTTGCCCAGGGCCAGGATGCGGTAGAACTCCTGGCTGAAGGGCAGGGCCTGGGAGGTCTGGTAGCGGCTGCGGAACGCGATGACGTAGGGCGTGCCATGGTTGATGAAGAGCCGGGCGAAGTGATGCTCCCAGCCAATCAGGCACGAGCTGAAGAAGGCGAGCAGCCGGGGCGGCTTCTTGCCGCGCTTGAAGGCCTGCTCGATGGCCTCGTAGGTGAACTCGACGTCGCGGCTGCTGTCGTTGTCGTCCACGGTCCACTGGATGACGCTTCTCAGCGTGTGGTCGGGGCTCAAGAGGCTCCAGCCCAGCTTCGGCATGATGAGTGACTCTTTCGCCCACTGGGTGAGCGCGACCGGGTCGAAGCCGGTTTCCACGCAGAGCTCCTCCTCCTTGGCCGCCAGTCCCTCCACCTTGGACTGGTCATTCCTGCACCACGTCGGGTAGCGGGGATAGGCCATGTCCATGGACGCGAGGCGCATGGCGTGCTTCGAGCAGCGCACGTTCCCGTGGGTGACGTGGTGGTAGATGTCGCAGTCGCCGAGCTGGTTCACCCAGGTGTCGAAGTTCGCGTCCCGGTCGAAGAAGCGCTCACGGAACGGACCCCGTGAGGCCAGGGCGAAGGCGTTGCTCACGTGCCCCAGCTCGACGTTCCACTGCAGCCCGGGGTCCGCGCGGTCGTAATAGAAGAGGGTGCTGAGCTGGTCGACAGGCGCGGGCGGGTCGAGCGCCAGGATGTCATCGTGGGTGATGTCCCAGCCCCGCAGCTTGAGGTTGCACTTGCCGCAGAAGTGCGGGTCGAAGCGGGCCGGCGCATGATGCGGGTACTGCGGCCGCTTCTGCTCCCAGTCGGGGTAGCTCATCATGCAGTTGTGGTCGAGCGGGTCGTGGTGCTGGGGAACCACGCCCGAGGAGGCCTCGTGGTGGGTCAACCAGAAGCAGTGGCCCACCTCGTGGGTGAAGACGAAGTCGGGGTTCGCATCCACGCTCTGGTCGATGATGCCCAGCAGGTCGCCGTTGCCGTTGGAGGTCGTGGGCACCTCTCCGGCGTCCGACGTCTCGAGCGCGTCCACGATGTCGTCCGACAGTTTGTATTCGAGCATGACGATGCCGCCGCAGGGCGCATCCCCCGTGCGGAGTCTGTCGGAGATGCGCGAGAGCAGGAATCCGCCGGCGCTGCGGACGTTCGCCGTGCTGACCAGCTCGTTGAACATGTCGCTGACGAAAAACCAGATGTTGTTCTTCTGGTTGGCGCTGAGTTCCACGTCAGGGCGGAGCCGCACGACGGGGCTGGCGTCATGCACGTGCGTGGTGTCCAGCAGGCCAACGACGCTGGCGACGGACGGCTTGACGTGCGTCCGGATGTGGGTGAACCAGTCCGAGTAGTCCGTGTCGTTGATGACCTGGGAGATGCGCCGGTACTGCGTGTGGGAGAAGTCGACCTCCAGGTAGGCCTCCGCGTAGCGGTCCCGGCACTTCTGCGGCAGGTTCCCGTGGTTGCGCAGCGGCCAGCTTACGATGCCGAAGACCTCCACCCGGCGCCAGACGACGATGGGCTTCGTCTCGTACTGGCAGACGGGGTTGGCGGCCTCAAGCTGCATGGCATTGCCGCGGCCCGCGTAGCTGAGCCGCGCGCGCACCTGGTATCGGTCGCCGGCAATCAGTGACGGTTGGAGGTAGATGCCCGAGCGGCCCACGCGGTTCGGATGCGCGGCGCCGTCCGTGAATGCGGGGACCCAGAGCTTCTTGGCCCTGGCGTCCTCCGTGGGCGTTGCGTAGGGGGCATAGGACTGGGGCTCCCGCCAGAAGGGGTTGCGGAAGTTGCCGTCCTGGGTGCGGATGCCGCCGTAGGCCACGGGGCAGTTCGTGCCACCGTCGCCCGCGAGGTCGACGAAGTCGCTGCCGAGGACGCGGTTGACGTAGGCCCGGGTTCCCAGGTGCAGGTCGTGATTCAAGGGCAGGTGCGACACGTCCTCGCCCGGCTCGAGCGCGGACCAGTCCACCCGCACCGCGCCCACGGCCTGGGGGGCGGCGACGCGGCTTCCATCATGGCCCTTGAGGTAGATGACCGCTTCGAGCGGCACGAGCGGGCGGTTGAGCTTGCCGGCCTCGCTCCTCGTCTTGTTGTGCAGCGTGCTCCAGTCGATGGCGGCATTGCCCCGGTTGGAAGGAATCTGCCGCATGAACTCGTCGGTCTGGTTGGCGAGGTCCTCGTCGAAGCCCACGGCCTCCACGTAGACCCGCAGCGGCGCTCCATTCCCTCCTGGAATCGCGGTGCCTTCCGGGACGGGGTTGCTCTGGTCGTCGACCAGCGTCGGCCGTGCGCCATGGGCGTGCCCCAGCGCGCCGTCCAGCGCGTTCTCGAAATCGTCGTTCGTGGGCGCGGGGATGATTCGCAGGTCGCCGTGGTTGCGACGGAAGCGCTCCTTGGCCTTGTCCAGCAGGTCCGGGGTGGCCGCCGCGCGTGCCGGAGGGCCGGCGTAGTACCCGAGCTGGTTGAGCTTGTGGCAGATGCTGGCGGCGGTGCCCCGGACGAACACCTCGCCGGTGGCCAGCCAGGGGCCGCGGACGACCTCCACGGAATGGTAGAGGACGTTGACCCGCGCGGTGGTGGGAGGCGGGAGCGGCAGCTCCCTCGCTTCTTCCTCCGGGAGGGATTCATCGCGCCGGGACTCGCAGGGCGCCACGCTGCCCAGCTCGGTGTTGGGCAGGTCCTCGGGCTGGCGCAGGTCCTCGCGCGCATCCTCTTCGATGACGGCTTCGACCCGGAGCGTGTAGGGCGCCCTCAGCGGCGTGGCGAAGGGTTCCTGGACGGCGTCATTGCCCACGTTCAGCGCGCCCGACCAGGTGATGGCCGCAGGGCCGCCGCGGCAATCGAGCGCGTCCGAGCGGTACACGAGGGCATCCGCGTAGTCGCGCACCTCCAACTGGACGGAGACGAGCCGCCCTTCATCCGGCGGGTCGTAGGTGACGGCGAGCGTCTCCTGGGAAGGAGCGAAGTGCGTCCAGTCGCAGCGCAGGGGGAGGTAGGGCATGGTCAGGGCACGGTAGGGGAGCGCCCGCGACGGGGCCGCAGGTAATGGCGCTCAATCCAGTCCATCTTCCGGGAAGGCGTGAGGTACGGCCGCGCGAGCACGGCCTGGGGCCAGGCATGGGCCGGGTCCGTGTCGAAGTGCTCGCCCAGGCAGAGCTGGCAGGCGATGAAGCGGGCCACGTCCCAGCGTGCGGTGATGCCATGCCGGGCCGCGGCGTCGATGCCGCGCTCGGCCCGTGCGCGCAGCTCCCGCTCCTTCAGGTCCGCGCTCTCCCGGGGGAGCTGCGTCCTCAGGAAGCGCACCACGCTGCTCACGTAGGTGCCGCGTATCGAGGTGTCGAGGCACGCCATCTGTTCGGGTCGAATCCTCAGGACCACGCACGCTCCGGGACCGAACGGCCGAATGTGTGAATTTTAACGCGCGACGGGGAGGGCCTTCAACCGCGAGCGGGTGGCCAGATGCGACAGCGGGGCGGCCACTCCGTGAAGAGTGACGCGCCCCGCGGTGCCCACCTCGTCGGTGGAACGTGACTACTGAACGGTCCAGCCCACCGTGCCGCTGCAGCTGGTGTTGCCGTAGCAGCCCGCGCGGATCTGATACGTGCCGCCCGCGCCCGCCGGCACCGTGTAGGTGGCGTGGGAGAGCGAGCCGCAGCCGGCGCCGTCGTCGTTGAACTTCACCTGCGTGCCGGCGGCGTTGTACAGGCGGATGAACGAGTCGCCCGTGCCGGAGGCGCCCGTCACGTTGCAGGTGCCGAAGGAGAGGCTCTGGCCGGCCGTGAGGGTGACGTTCTCGTTGGTGGTGTTCTGCCGCGCGCTGTCGGAGTTGACCGAGCTGTAGTTGAACGTGCCGGAGTTGGCCGGCGGCGTCGCCGTGCCAATGGTCCACGCCACCGTGCCGCTGCAGCTGGTGTTGCCGTAGCAGCCCGCGATGATTTCGTAGTTCCCAGCCGCGCCGGCCGTGAAAGTCACGTTGGAGCCGCGGCCCGTGGCGCAGCCGTCATCGTTGGAGGCGACCTCGATGCCGCTGGGGCCATTGACGCGCAGCCACGTGTCGCCGGTGGCGCTGGCGCCCGTCAGGCCGCAGGTGCCCACGGTGATGCTCTGGCCGGCGGTGAGCTCCACCGTGTGGCGGGTGGTGTTCACGGTGGCGTTCTGGGTGTTGCTGGCCGTGAAGTCGAAGGACGTCGGCGGCGGCGGCGTGGTGTTGCACAGCCGGACGCTGGTGTTGGTGGCGCAGAACGCCTCGATGGCCGGGCGGATGTAGGTGATGTCTTCGCCGCTGCACCCGGTCTCCGCGCACTGGTTCACGACGCGGCAGCTGCCCTGGTAGACGTAGTCCGTCGTACCGCGCACCAGGATGCCGGCGATGGTGTGGCTCGACATGTCGTAGACGGCCGAACCGGAGTTGCCGCCGAAGGTGTCGGTGGTGGCGACGAAGTAGTCCAGCGTGCTGGCGCGGCCGTTGCGGACGCTGCCGCCCGAGTCAATCTTGAGCGGGATGCCGCTGCCCGAGCCGATGACGGCCACGTTGGCGCCCACCGCCATGGCGGCGTTGCCCGGGCGGATGGGCGCGGGCGTGAAGCGCGGCGCCGCCGAACGGTCCAGGCGGATGATGGCGTAGTCCAGCGTGCGGCCGCTGGAGGTGTTATCCCGCCGCACGACAATCTCCTTGCAGCTGAAGATGTCCTGCGTGGTCATCGTCTGCACCGAGTTCGCGTCAGGCCGGTAGAAGTTGAAGGCCCACTTGAAATCCCTGCAGTCGGCCGCGGTTTCCACGCAGTGGCCGGCGGTCAGGAGGAGGTCATCGTCGATGAGCGTGCCCGAGCAGTAGCCGGGCGACGGGTCGTCGATGAAGCGCTGGCCCGCGCAGAGGTTGACGTATTCGCCCAGGGTGGGGCTGTCGAAGACGACGTTGTTGGGGTCCGAGTCGTCAATCTCGTACGGGTCGACCATGACGGCGCTGGCCTGCATGGCGTACTGCCGCAGGGTGGCGTCGGGGTGCGCGTACACGTCCATCCGGTCGTCGTTGCCATAGACGACGGGCTGCTCGGTGGAGCCGCTGCCGGCGGGCTCGCCCTCCTGGGCCGGTCCACAGGCCGCGACGGAGAAGGTACACAACAGCGCGCCGAGCAGCTTCCTGCGGGCGTCGGTCCGGGGGATACGCATGAGACAACCACTCCTACGGGAGATGTGAGGCCCAGCCCCGTCGGGGGCGGGCCGCCGCAATATATGTGAAAAAAGGCGTTCCTGCTGTCTGCTGGCGGACAGTTCGCGTGCGCCTCAGTCCGCGTCGGGGTCGCGCAGCCACTGGAGGGCTTCCCCCCGCGTCTCGAAGGTGCGGGTGGGGATGCTCAGCATGGCGCGCTTCGTCATCCGCCAGGCCTGGAGTCCGGAGGGGGCGTCACTGACGACCCGGGCGGAGCGCTTCATGCCGTGGAGCTGGGCGAAGGCGTTGAGGCTGGCCATGGCCGTCACCACGTCGCTGGGCATCACCCGGAGCTGGGACTGGTCCACCAGGGCGGACCACTCACCGGCCAGGTCGTTGATGGCCTTCTTCACGTCGGCCAGGTACTCGGCCAGGTCCGCGGTAGTGACTTGCGGGGGATAGACAACCTCGAGGATGCGGTCCTGCGAGTGAACGGTGATCTGGAATGGCATGACGGTGACGGGCTCCGGACGGGCGCGCCATCCTAGCCGCAGGCGGTGACACGTCTAGAGCGGGAGGGCGGATGGGGCGCCCTGGCGGCACCTTCCCGGCCCTGTCCGGAAGGGCAGGGAATGTCAGACCCACCTGGTACTGACGTCCCTGCCGCTGCTCCGGTACCGGCGCGCCGAAGGGGCGCGCCGGCGGCTGCACCCGGCAAGGGGGTTTCATGAACACGAAGTTGTACGTCCTGGGCGCGGTGCTGGGCGCCGCCCCGGGCCTGCTGCCGGTGGTGTCGGCGCCGCCGGTGGCGTCCACGCAGGAGTCGCGTCAGGACTCGCGCGGGACTTCTCGAAAGGGCCGGGGAGGCCCGGCGAAGGGCGCATCCGCTCCCGTCCATCCGGCGGGCGTGACGCCACCTCCAGAGGCGAAGGACGCGCTGGAGACCCAGGGGGCGGTCCCCGACGAAGGCCGCACGAGGGGTGGAGGCCAGAGCAAGGCTCCACGCCATCCGTGCGAGGCCATCACCATCATCCAGGTGCCCTGCGATGCCGAGCAGGAGGCCTGCGAGTACACGTACTGGCACTGCCCCGAGGTCGTGAATCCGCTCCGGGCGTGAGTGACTGCAGCAGCAAGGAGCGCACGGGCGGCCGGTTCCGCCCGTGCGCTCTTTTTTCGCGACGTGTCGGCCGTTCGCTTTTCTCCGGTGGCGCGTGTCCGTCTTGCTTGACACCCCGGATTCTCCGTCGGAAAAGCCCGGACACACGAGGCGGCCCGGCTATTTTCCTCAGAGGCCGCCGGGGAGCCCGGCATTGAAGCTCGCGACGCTCAAGGACGGAACCCGTGACGGCCGCCTCATCGTCGTCAAGCGGGACAACACGGCCTATGCGCTGGCCACCAACGTGGCGCTCACGCTGCAAGCCGCGCTGGACGACTGGGAGACGAAGGAACCCCAACTGCGCGCGCTGGACGCCCAGTTGGAGGCGGGCACGGTGCAGAGCCGCCCGCTGGACGTCAGCGCCCTGCACGCGCCCCTGCCGCGCGCCTACGAATGGGTGGACGGCAGCGCGTACCTCAATCACGTCATCCTGGTGCGCAAGGCGCGCGGCGCCGAGCCCCCGGAGACGTTGAAGACGGACCCGCTGGTGTACCAGGGCGGCTCCGGGGACTTCCTGGCGCCCACCGCCGACATCCCCCTGGCCGACGAGGCCTGGGGCCTGGATTTCGAAGGCGAGGTCTGCGCCATCCTGGGCGACACGCCCCAGGGCACGAAGGCGGAGAACGCGGCGCCGCACGTCAAGCTGCTGATGCTGGCCAATGACGTGTCCCTGCGCAACCTCATCCCCAACGAGCTGGCCAAGGGCTTCGGCTTCTTCCAGAGCAAGCCGGCCACGGCCTTCAGCCCCTTCGCGGTGACGCCGGACGAACTGGGCGCGGCCTGGCACGACGGGCGCATCCACCTGCGGCTGCGCTCGGTGCTCAACGGGCAGCAGGTGGGCGACACGGACGCGGGTCCGGAGATGCACTTCTCCTTCTTCGACCTCATCCAGCACCTGTGCAAGACGCGCAGCTACACGGCGGGCACCATCCTGGGGAGCGGCACCGTGTCCAACGCGGACCGCGAGCGCGGCATCTCCTGCCTCGCCGAGCGCCGGATGATTGAGACGATTGAGCAGGGCGCGCCCAAGACGCCCTTCATGAAGCCGGGCGACACCATCGACATCGAGATGACGGACGCCGAGGGCCGTAGCGTGTTCGGCCGCATCTCGCAGAAGGTGGTGAAGGTTCCATGAAGGGCCTTCGGCTCTACAGCTACTGGCGCTCGTCCGCGTCCTGGCGGGTGCGCATCGGCCTGCACCTGAAGGGGCTGGAGTTCGAGTACGTGCCGGTGCACCTGGTGAAGGACGGCGGCGAGCAGAACAGCGCCGCGTACCGGGCGGTCAATCCCATGCGCACGCTGCCCACGCTGGAGTGGACGGAGGCGGATGGCACGGTGCGCCGGTTGTCCCAGTCGCTGCCGGTGCTGGAGTACCTGGAGGAGCGCTTCCCGGCGCCCGCGCTGCTGCCCGCTGACGCGTTCCTCCGGGCGAAGGCCCGGATGCTGGCGGAGATGGTGAACTCCGGCATCCAGCCCCTGCAGAACCTGTCCGTGATGCAGCACGTCAAGCAGTCGCTGAACGCGGACGACAAGGCGTGGTCGGCCTACTGGAACACGCGGGGCTTGGAGGCCCTGGAGGCGGCGGTGCAGTCCACGATGGGGCGCTTCTGCGTCGGGGATGCGGTGTCGCTCGCGGACGTGTGCCTGGTGCCGCAGCTCTATGGTGCGCGCCGCTTCGGCGTGGACCTGGCGCCATACCCCACGCTGCTGCGCATCGAAGCCGAGTGCCAGGCGCTGCCCGCCTTCCAGGCCGCCCAGGCCGACCGGCAGCCGGACGCGGTTCCCGCCTGAGTCCGGTGTGGCGGCCGCGCCTGTCGTGGGCGCGGCCGTCGTAAGCACGCCGCGGGACACTCGATTCCCATGCGTCCCTCCTCGTCCCCGCAGGGTGGCCTTCCGTCGTCTCCCGCTTCGCCAGTGGACCGCGCCACCGCGCTGCGGGAGCTGGCGGGGTTGTTCCTCCGGCTGGGGACGTTCGCCTTCGGCGGACCGGCGGCTCACATCGCGATGATGGAGGACGAGGTGGTGCGCCGCCGCGGCTGGCTGTCGCGCGAGGAGTTCGTGGACCTGCTCGGCGCCACGAACCTGATTCCGGGGCCCAACTCCACGGAGCTGGCCATCCATATCGGCCATCGGCGCGCGGGCTGGCCCGGCCTGCTGGTGGCGGGCGCGTGCTTCATCCTCCCCGCCTTCTTCATGGTCGCGGTCATCGCCTGGGCGTACACGCGATTCGGCACGCTGCCGAAGGTGGACGCCGTGTTGCACGGCGTGAAGGCCGTCATCATCGCCGTGGTGGCCCAGGCGCTCTGGGGGTTGCTACGCACCGTCGTGCGGACACCGCTGGCCGCCAGCGTGGGAGCGGCTGCCGTGGCGGCGGCTTTCATGGGCGTCAATGAGCTGCTCCTGCTGCTCCTGTCGGGGCTCGCCGTGCTCGCGTGGCGCGGCATGGAACGACAACGGCCAGGCGCGCCTCGGGCGGGGGTGGCGCCGCTGTGGCCGTTGCTGTCCTTGGGGGTCACCACCGCCACGGCCGCCGCACCGTTCACCCTGCACGGCCTCTTCCTCTTCTTCGTCAAGGTGGGCTCTGTGCTGTACGGCAGCGGCTACGTGCTGCTGGCCTTCCTCCGCACCGGGCTGGTGGAGCGCTACGGTTGGCTGACCGAAGCCCAATTGCTGGACGCGGTGGCGGTGGGGCAGGTGACGCCGGGGCCCGTGTTCACCACGGCCACCTTCATCGGCTACGTGATGGGCGGCCCATCGGGCGCGGTGGTGGCTACGGCGGGCATCTTCCTGCCCGCCTTCGTCTTCGTGGCGCTGAGTGGACCGCTGGTGCCACGGCTGCGCCGCTCATGGGTGGCCGGCGCCTTCCTGGACGGCGTCAACGTGGCGTCGCTCGCGCTGATGGCGGTGGTGACGTGGCAGTTGGGACGGGCCGTGCTGGTGAGTCCGTTGCCGGTGGCCCTGGCGGCCGTGGCCGCCGTGCTGCTCATCCGCTATCGCGTCAATTCCGCGTGGTTGGTGCTGGGCGGCGGCTGCGTGGGAGTGCTGGCCGCCGGGGGCCTCAGCGCGGGGTGAGCACGGCCTCGCAGGCGCTCACCGGCTCGTTGGCGAGGTCCGCCCTGCGCGCGGTGCACTTCAGCCGGAGGACCTCGCCTTCGCGCAGGACTTCGCACGCGCGGTTGACCTCGACCGTTGTTCCGGTGCCCGCATCGCCAGGCAGAGTCCCACCATCCGCGTCCACGATGATGGCGACGTTCATGTCCGCCAGGTACCAGTTGTCGCCCTGGCGGAGGTCCACGCTGCCGTCGTAGACGTCCCCCGTCATGGGCAGGCCCGTTCGTTCCTCCGCCTCCACGTCGAGGCGGCAGGTGTCTTGGGGGGTGCTCACCCGGAGGATGCCCGGCGCTCCGCACGTGTTGTGGCCCACGTCGAAGGTGACGCTCTGGGCGGGCTGGTGGCAGCCCTTCTCTCCCGAGTCCGCGACGAGCAGCACCGCCGTGGTGGCGAGCGCGGCCGTGGCCGCGAGGTTCATCAGGATGACTTTCACGTGCTGACTCCAGTGGAGGGTGCGGCGGGGAGGGACGACGGTTCACGGGCGGCGGCGCGGCTGTAACGCACCGCCGCCCAGACAAGCGGCAACGTGACGAGGTCGGTGGGGTCGGCCCAGGCTCGGAAGCTCCGGATGCCGAGCGGCAAGCCCAAGGGGCGCAGCAGCTCACAGAAGAGGTCCGCCGCGGGCTGGGAGACCTTGAGCGCGGTGTAGAGGCACGCGGTGAAGCCCGCGCCCACTGCCACCCTGCGCGCCCTGGGCCAGCGCGTCACCAGCGCCAGCAGCGCGGACACGTAGAGCGGCAGGAAGAAGCAGATGGCGACGTCGGACAGCTTGCCGGTGAGGGCGTTGTGGAAGGTGGGCTTGAGCCAGCGGTCATTCACCGCCATCAGCGCCACGGCGAACAGGGGCAGCGGCGCGAGGAACTCCGGCATGGAGGGAAGGCGCTTCATTGGAGCTTCTCCCCACTCGAGAGGGCCCGCAGGAGGATGGCGTCTGTGAGCCACTCCACCGGGGCCTTGTCGTCCGTCAGTGGCTCGCCTGCGGGCACCGGCTTCAGCTCTCCGGCCACGCGCTCCGCCAGCGGGCGCAGCGATGCGGGGAGCGACGCCGTGCGTTCCGCGAGCCGCTCTGCGAGCCCGGGGGCCCCGGCGAAGAGCAGCGTGTTGCTGTGGTTGCGCGCGTCGGCGGCCCGGACCTCCGGGAAGACGGTGGCCAGCGTGGCGCCCACGGCCTCCACCACCGCGCGCTCCTGCGCGTAGCGCCCCACGTTGAAGCAGGCCACGCCACCGGGATTCAGGCGCGCGGCCACGGCGGCGGCGAACTCGCGCGTCGTCAGGTGGAAGGGGACGTAGGGGAAGCGGAACGCGTCGACCAGGATGACGTCGTACTGGCGGGTGTCGCTTGCGAGGAAGGCGCGCGCGTCTCCGACGTGGACTTCCACCTCGGAGGGCAGGTCGAAGTGCGCACGGCCCAGCCGCACCACCTCCGCGTCCAGCTCCACGCCCACCACCTCCACGCCGGGGTACGTCTCCCGCAGGCCCCTGGCGCTCGTGCCCGCGCCCAGGCCCAGGACCAGCACCCGGGGCGCTCGTGGCGCTGCCTGGGCCATGGCGGGGACCAGCAGGTAGTGCCCGAAGACTTCTCCGCGCACAGGCAGGCCAGGCCGGTGGACGCTCTGCACCGCGTAGCCCTCATCGAAGACGAGTGAGCGGGTGCCGTGTTCGTCCTTCACCACCTGGATGAAGGCATAGGGGGACTCGGCCACGTCCACGGCCTTGGGGGCGCGGGGCAGGGCGTGGGCGCCCAGGGCCAGCGCCACCATGGGCACGCCCACGGCGGGCAGCCGCCACCGCCATCCCAGGCGCCAGGATGCCGTGAGCCCCAGCACCGCCGCGAAGAGCGCCATGGTGCGCGCGGTGCCCAGCAGCGGCAGTACGACGAAGGCAGCCAGCAGCGTTCCGGTGATGCTGCCCACCGTGGATGCGGAGGACAGCCGTCCGGCGTGCGCGCCCGCTGACTCCACTCCCGCCAGCCCCACGCGCAGCACGTACGGCCCCACCGCGCCCAGCACCAGCAGGGGCGGCATTGCCACCACCATCAGCAATGCCACGCGGCCCAGCCCCTCGATGGGGCGTCCCCCCAGCACCGCGGCCGTGGCGCCGGGCAGCAGCACGCGCGCGAGGAAGGGCAACATGGCCAGGGCGAGCGCGGAGAGGCAGAGCGCGCTCAGTAGCAGTGTCAGGCGACCCGAGCGGTCCGCCACGCGGCCTCCCAGATGCGCGCCCAACGCGAGCCCACCCAGGACCAGGGAGATGAGCGCGGCCCAGACGGGCGTGCTGCTGCCGAAGTAGGGCGCCATCAGGCGTGACGCCGCCATCTCCGACGCCATGACGGTCGCGCCGGTAATGAAGGACAGCCATGTCAGCGAAGACGTGGGTCGCATGCTCGGACGCTTGCTTCAGCAAGGTCCGTTCCAATGCGAAGTCCTCGAAATAATTGATGCGGAGGGACAGCAACGGCAGGGGCACCATGACAGACGTGCCAGGGGGTGGGCGTTATCGGGCGGCGACGCCCCGCCGCTTCCGGGCGGCGGTGACCGTCAGCAGCAGCACCACCATGGGGACGCCCAGCACCAGTGGCCACAGCCAGAGCGGCTCGCCGCCGTGGATGACGGCGCGGAACTCGCGGCCCTCGGCGGGGGCGTCCATCAGCTCCGCGAGGTTGAGCTTCCACTCCACGGTGTCCTTCTGCTCGTTCACCGTGCCGTTCGTCTCGCCAATTCCAGGGCCGTGGATGCGGAGGGTGAGGCGGTTGTTGACGAGCATGGCCTTCACCATGCCCTTCGCGAGCTCCTGGGCGGCCTGCTCCGCGGCCTCGTCACCGATGCCGACCGGCGTGGCGAAGGCCTTTTCCGGGTTGAAACGCTGGGTGTAGACGTAGTCCCCGCCCTGGCGCTCGATGCGGAAATCCCACGCATCCTTCGGCGAAGACGGTTGGCCCTGGGTGTGCTGCTCGGCGGCGCGGCGGTAGAGCTCCGGGAGCTGGGTGACGTCCTTCACCGTCACGTCGTAGACGAGATGGACCTGGCCGTCCTTCTCGTAGTCCCGGAGCATCACCTGGGAGACTTCCGGGTCCTGGCGCAGCGCCTGTTCGACCGCGCGCGCGCTCGCGAGCCATTGCTCCTTGGAGACCGGCGCGTTGCCCAGCCGCGCCAGGGCCGTCAGGGACCTGGGCACTCCCATGTCGACCACCAGCCGCGCCGAACCTCCTGGCTCAATCCAGACGTCCTGCTCGACGTTGAAGCAGCCTGTCAGGAAGAGGGACAGCGCCGTGAGCAGCAGCGCGGGGCGAAGCAGGGTGCTCGGTGAGCCATGGAACATGGCTCACCAGTATGCTGGGACTGTTTCACGCGGAGAAGGGGAGGGACGCCACCTTCACCGTGGCGGGGCCCGCCGCCAGCGTCAGCTCGGTGCCCGGCTCCAGCGAGTCCCGGTGCACGTAGCCCAGGGCCACCCGCTGCCCCGCGACAGGCGACTGCACCACGCTGGTCAGCCAGCCCACCTTCTTCTCCCCGCGCCGCAGCTCGGTGCCGGGGGCCACGTCCGCGTCGCCCAGCAGCAGCCCCGTCAGCTTGCGGTTCATGTGGCCGCGGAAGGTGGCTCGGGCGATGACCTCCTGCCCGATGTAGCAACCCTTGTTGTAGGAGATGGCGTTCGCCAGGTTGGCTTCCAGCGGAATGGTGGTGTCCACCATGTCCTGGCCGTACCGGGGGACGCCGGCCTCCACTCGGAGCAGCTCCAGGGCCTCGAAGCCCAGGGGCTTCAGGCCGTGGGCGGCGCCAGCCTCGGACAGGGCCCGCCAGGCGTCCTCCAGGCCGGCGCGCGGCACCCACACGTCGACCCCATGGGGCTCGATGGCGGTGCTCCCCAGCAGCCACACCTCCTGGCCGGCCAGCGTGGCCGTGCGGGCGGCATGGTGCGACAGCGGCGCATGGGGGCTGCCCAGGGCGGCCGACAGGACGTCCTCCGTCCGAGGCCCGAGCAGCCGGAGCAGGGCCAGCTCCCCCGTGGCCTCGTGCAGCTCGGCGTCCTCGGAAATGAGGTATTTATCCAGGAACTCCCGCACCTTGGCGCCGGTGCCGGGCTCCAAGTCCAGGAGGAGGTCTGGCTCCCGCTTGAGGATGCGGGCATCCGCCACCATGGCCCCCTTGACGGTAACCATCGCGGCATAGGCCGCGGTGCCCACTGGCAGGTTGTTCACCTCCTGGGTGACCATCCCGTGTAGGTAAGAGGCCCGGTCTTCTCCAGTGATTCGGAGGGTTTCGCGGTAGGAGGCATCATGGAGGGCCACGGACGCCTTCGCCGCCCGGTACTCTCCCTCCGAGTCTCCATACCCGGCCACGGTTTCCCGGCCGCCCACAGCGCCAAAGCGGGCGCCCGCCTTCTCGTGAAGAAAATGCAGAGACAGCGGTTCCATGTCCGTCGCTATATAGAGGCGAAGGAGCGAATGCCACGATGGATGTGAAGCACCTGTCGTCCTTCCAGGACTTCTCACCGGAGAAGCTCCTGAAGCACAATGTCTTCCAGTCCGGCCGTTTCTTCCTGGACGTGTACTGCCTCCAGCCGGGACAGGCCCAGAAGCCCCACCGCCATGCCACGTCGGACAAGGTGTATGTCGTCCTCGACGGGCGCTGCCGCTTTCGCGTGGGCGCCGAAGAGGAAGTCCACGGCCCTGGCGCCGCCATTTTCGCCCCCGCGGGCGCCGAACACGGCGTCGCCAACGACGGCCCCGATGCCGCCCGCCTCCTCGTCCTGATGTCCCCGCCCCCGGAGCATGCATGAGCTCGACGTCTTCCCCTTCGCCCACCCCCGTGGCGACTCGTGGCGCGCTGGCGCTGCTGGTCCTGGGCCTCGCGGAGAGTGGCCTGTCCATCTTCCAGTGGATGCAGTTGCTCACCCTACGCGGTGGTGGCTCCACCGTGTGCGGCGTCTCCGACACGGTGAACTGCGAGACGGTATGGAACTCCGCCTTCGCCAGCCGCGTGCATGACCTGGTGGGCCTGCCCGTGGCGGCCCTGGGCCTCGTGTGGGGGCTGGTCGCGGTGGGCCTGTCCGCGCTGTTCCTGGCGTGGGCTCGCTCGGGCCGTCCGGTGCGTCCGGCGGCCAACGGGCTGCGGCTGGTGGCCGCCGCGGGCCTGGTGTCCGTGGTGGTCTTCGCCGTGGCCAGCGCGCAGTCGGGCGCGCTGTGCCCCACGTGTCTGGCGACCTATGCGCTGGTGGTGGCCTTCGCGGGTGTGGCCTGGAAGGGCCTGCCCGGACCGCTGCTGCCCGGCGCGGGCGAGTGGGGCGCCACGCTGAAGTGGACGGCGGGTGTCACTGCCGCGGTCTTCCTGGCGACGCTGCTGCCCGGCCGGGCCACGCCCAAGGCGTCGGATGCGTCCGGTGCCGCGCTGCTGCCGCCCGCGCCGCAGGTGGCCAGCACGCAGACGCCGGGCGTGACGCCGCAGACGCCGCCGCCTCCGCCCGCGTCGCTGGAGGAGTTCCTGCGTTCGCTGCCGCCGCAGCACCAGCAGTTCATGGCGGACGCGCTGGCCGCGTACCGCAGCGGGACGCCGCAGCCCGCCGCGTCGCCCGCGCGCCACCGCTACGGACCGGTGGATGCGCCGGTGAAGATTGTCGAGTGGACGGACAGCAAGTGCCCCCACTGCAAGATGCTGGTGGAGGAGCTGTCCGCGCTGAAGAAGCGGGTTCCCGAAGGGAAGATGTCGCTGGAGGCTCGCCAGTTCCCGCTGGATGGTGCGTGCAACCCGGCGATTCCGCGCCGGGGCCCGGATGCGCCCAGCGTGCGCTGCGTGGCGGCGCGTGCGCAGATCTGCCTGGAGGGCGCACCGGACTACTGGGAGCTGCGGGAGAAGATGTTCGCCGCGCAGGCCGTGCTGGACACGGAGCGGGCGGTGGAGATTGCGTCGTCGGGCTCGGTGCCGCGCTCGCAGTTGGAGGTGTGCATGAACAGCCCGGCCACGGCGGCGAAGATTCAGGAGGACTCCCGCTACGCCATGCGCCACCACATCCAGGGTACGCCGCTGGTGCTGGTGAACGGCCGCGAGACGGCGCCCTCCGCGCCGTTCCTCTACGCGCTGGTGATGGCGGAGGGGAATCCGAGCGCCCCTGGCTTCGACGTGCTGCCTCCGCCGCGCCCGCGCCCGGTCGGTGGTCATGGCCACGGCCACGACGACCACGCGGGCCACAACCACTGAGGACGCGGCACCCGCACCATGGGCAAGCGCGACAAGAAGGGTGAGCCGCCGGCGGCACCGGCGGCTCCGTTCAACAATCCGTTCGCCGCGCTCGTGGCGCAGCGGGAGGCCTTGCCCCAGGCTCCCGCCGCGCCCGTGGCTCAGGCGCCTGTGAAGGCCGAGCCCAAGGGCCCCGCGCGCGCGGTGGTTCGCATGGAGCGCAAGGGCCGTGGCGGCAAGGAAGTCACGGTGGTGGAGCACCTGGAGCTGCCCGCGGCGCAGCGCGAGGTGTGGCTCAAGGCGCTGAAGAATTCGCTCGGCTGCGGCGGCGTGGTGGAGGACGACACGCTGGTGCTCCAGGGCGACCAGCGTGAACGGCTGCCCGCGCTGCTCGAGGCGCGGGGCGTGCGGAAGGTCACGGTCGGCTGACTCGCTGGGCGTCGGGCTTTGAGCGAAGAGCCTCTAGCGTCACCGCCTCAAATGCCGCCGCATCCCGTCGAGCCTGCTCGGGACACAGGCACTGCTTCGCCCGCACGAACGCCCCCAGTTGCCCCGGCTCAGTCACCGAGTCCCGACGCTCCGTCATCTTCTGTGCCGCCAATACAGGATGGCTCGGAGCAAGTGCCCCCTACGTCAGTGCCTTCCCAAACGGAGTGAGCTTGGCCCGCTTCGGTGGCTCTCCCGCACTTCGTATCGACCTGGATACCGAGAGGTAGGGGCGTCAAGGACCGGCGTGAAGTTCACGAGGGTGTAGCCCGGACACGAAAAAGCCCGGGCCGCCGTGAAGGCGCCCCGGGCTTCTTGCTACGGCCTGCGCCGTGCGAACTACAGCGCGCCGATGATGGCGTCGGTGAACTCGCGGGTGGTGGCCTTGCCACCGAGGTCACCGGTGCGGACCTCGCCCGAGCCGTACACCTTCCAGATGGCGTTCTCCATGCGGCGCGCCGCCTCGCCCAGCTCCAGGTGGTCCAGCATCATCACCGCGGACATCATCAGGGCGGTGGGGTTCGCGATGCCCTTGCCCGCGATGTCCGGGGCGGTGCCGTGCACGGCCTCGAAGACGGCGGTGCGCTCGCCGATGTTGGCGCCCGGCACCACGCCCAGGCCGCCGACCAGGCCCGCGCACAGGTCGCTGAGCACGTCGCCGTAGAAGTTCTCCGCCACCAGCACGTCGAAGCGCGTCGGGTCCTTCACGAGCTGCATGGCGAGGTTGTCGATGATGACTTCCTCGTAGGTGACGTCCGGGAACTCACGGCCCACCTTGCGGCAGCAGTCCAGGAAGAGACCGTCCGACAGCTTCATGATGTTCGCCTTGTGCACGGCGGTGACCTTCTTGCGGCCGTGCTTGCGGGCGTACTCGAAGGCGAAGCGGGCAATCCGCGTGGAGGCCTTCTCGGTGATGATCTTCAGCGACTCCACCACGCCCGGGACGATGATGTGCTCCAGGCCGGCGTAGAGACTCTCCGTGTTCTCACGCACCACGACGAGGTCCACGCCCTCGTAGCGCGTCTTCACGTTCGGTACGCTCTTCACGGGCCGCAGCGACGAGTACAGGTCCAGCCGCTTGCGCAGGCCCACGTTGGCCGACGGGAGGCCACCGCCCACCACCGTGCCCGTGGGGCCCTTGAGCGCGATGCCGCTGCGCAGCACCGCCTCCACCGTCTCGTGAGGCAGGTTGGTGCCGTACTTGGCCACCACCTCCGTGCCTGCGTCCTTGTACTCGAAATCAAGGGGGACCTTGAGCGCCTCGAGGACGCGAACGGTGGCCGCCATGACTTCGGGGCCAATGCCATCGCCATTGATGATCGTGACAGTTCGTGTGGTCGCCATGGGTGCGGAGTCACAGCACAATTTCCCTGGTGTCGAAAGGACGAAAACGCCCGGGATTCAGCCGGAGGCATGGCGGCCATGAGGTAGGCACACCCTGGTGGGTCACCCGGCCGGTTTCCGGGCGGGAGGGCATCCGCTCCGAGCGTCAGTGCTCGGACGTGGAGGACGGTCGCGGACGCCGGGTGGGCTTGCGCCGGGTGTGGATGGCGTAGGGCCGGTAGAAGGACTCCCACAGGGCCGCCCGGCGTCCCCGGGGCCGGGTCCGCAGCTCGCCCAGGGGTGCCCGGATGAAGAAGGACGACAGGAACAGGTAGGACGCGGTCAGCGTGAGCAGCAGCAGGATGGCCGTCACGGCCTCGCCAGGAATCCAGGCCACCCCCGCCCGCGCCAGGAACTCGTCGAGGTCCACGGGTGGCTTCGGGTGGCTGTAGACCTTCACGAACCACGTCATCATCAGGACCATCAGGATGGGCCCGTAGGCGCGGTTGAGCCGGGTGGAGATGGCGGAGAAGAGGGAAAGCTGGATTTGGGGCCGTTCCAGCTCCAGGGCCAGCTCGCGCAGGGCGTCCGGGTCCATCGGCTCGTGCCGGAGCATGGGGGCCCACCAGCCTTCCTCCAGCAGGCGCACCCGGCGGTTCCACAAGTCGTAGTAGCGGTAGCGCCGCGCCTCGATGAGGAGGAACGACACCACCATCCAGATGCCCACCAGGAAGGTGACGTGTGAACTCTGCGTCGACGCGAAGCCGAAGGAGATGACCGCCGCCGTCGTCGTGATTGCCCAGTTGGTGGTGGTGTCCAGGCGCGTGCGCCAGGTATCGGAGCGGCTCAGCTCCCCCCGGAACAGTTGGGCCATGGCCTGCTGGGAGAGCCAGGGCGACTCCAGCACATCGGTCCTGTCACGTTCACGCACGGGCATCCTTCGCCGGAAGGTGGGCTGGGCAGTGGGCGTTTGCAACGCAGGCGGGGTGGGGG
>NZ_SRLV01000200.1:0-1270 GCF_006518205.1 Myxococcus sp. CA005
GAAGGGGACGGCGGGGTGGGCCGAGGCGGAGGTGTTCGTCGGCGAGGACGGGCGCTACCAGGCGCGCATCACCGATTTCGTTCAAGGAGAGCCGGGCCACCCGGGCTCCGCGGACGAGGCGAGCGCGGAGCCTGGGGATGAAGAAGAGGACTTCACGAACCCGGAGCTGGACGTGCCTCCGGAACTGGAAGGGGCGGCCTTGGACGATGTGAGCAAGCCGGACGGAAGCGACCTGCTCGGAGACGTGCCCCTGCAGATTGCGGTGGAGCTGGCGCGCGTGCCCGTCACCGCGCAGCAGGTGGTGGGGCTGCGCACCGGTCAGGTCCTCGAGCTGAACCGGGGGCCGGGAGAGCCGGTGGAGCTGTCCGTCAACGGCAAGGTGGTGGCCCGGGGTGAGCTGGTGGAGTTGGAAGGCCAGCTCGGCGTGCGCATCATCACCCTGGCGAGCTGAGTCCCAGTCGGGGCAGGGCAGGCGAGCAGGAGCGGCCGGCCGGGCGTGGGCCCGTGGCGGTCCTCCGGCCGATGCACTAGCCTCGCGCCCAGCCATGGCAGTCCTCCGTCCCCCCCTCATGCGCCTGTTGCTTGGTGCCGCGCTGGTGTTCGCGCCGCCCGCCGCCATGGCCCAGGCTCCGTCCACGTCCGCACCCACCGTGAAGCCGGTGGTGCCCCCCGCGGAGTCTGCCCCGCCTCCGGCACCTGCGGTTGCTTCGCCCGCGACGCCAGCACCGGCCGCTGAGAAGGCGGACCCCAAGGCCGACGTCGAGTTGTTGGAAGCGGACCGGGCCCTGGACGCGGAGTTGTCTGCTCGCGAGTCCGCGAAGTCGGCCCGGAGCGGCGCGGGCGGGGACACCCTGTCGGAGTCCGAGGAAACGGACAGCCTGGGCTGGACGCTGGTGCGCACGCTGCTCGTGCTGGGCGTGGTGGTTGCGTCCATCTACCTCACGCTGAATGTGGGACTGCGCAAGCTGATGGGGCTCCAGGGGACGGCCGCGGGCCGTCAGCCCCTGGTCTCCGTGGTGGAGCGGCTGCCCCTGGACCAGCGCCGCAGCCTCTTCGTGGTGAAGGCCGCGGACGAATACCTGCTGTTGGGCGGCGGCGAGGGCGGCTTGCAACTGTTGTCGAAGCTGGATGTGGAGGCGGTGGAGCGCATCCGCGCGCAGCGCCCGCAGACGAATGCAGTTCCACTGAGCCCATTCCTCCAGAAGCTCCTCTCCCGCCGCAGTGGTGGCCCGCCTTCCCAGCCCCCCGGCTCCTGCCGACCGTGCCCGTG
>NZ_SRLV01000201.1:0-1248 GCF_006518205.1 Myxococcus sp. CA005
AGCGGCGGCGGTTTCAGCCGGTCATCGCAACGCTTTGAGCGAATACCTCGGCGGGGGTGCGCCAGTCGAGCGTCTGGCGGGGGCGGGTGTTGAGTTGGAGGGCGACGGTGTCGAGCTGGGCGCGCGACAGGCCGCTCAAATCCATGCCCTTGGGGAAGTACTGGCGCAGCAGGCCGTTGGTGTTCTCGTTGCTACCGCGTTGCCAGGGGCTGTGGGGGTCGCAGAAGTAGACTTGGACGTCGGTGTCGATGGTGAAGCGCACGTGCTCGGCCATCTCCTTGCCTTGGTCCCAGGTGAGGGTGCGGCGCAAGGCGTCAGGCAGTTGGCCAAGTTGGTGGGTGAGGGCCTCACGCACGTGGGGCGCGGTGCGCCCCTCGGGCAGGTGCAACAGCATGACGTACCGGCTGCGGCGCTCCACCAGCGTGCCGATGGCGCTCTTGCCCTGCTTGCCTACCAGCAAGTCGCCCTCCCAGTGGCCCGGGACGGCGCGGCTTTCGGCTTCCGGCGGGCGCTCACTGAGCATCACCCGGCCCGGCAACTGGCCGGACAGGACGCTGGCGCGGCCACGGGGCCGACGCTGGGGGCGGCCCGTGCGCAGGTACGCGGCGAGTTCCTTGCGCAGGCTGCCCCGCGTCTGCACGTAGAGGCTGCGGTAAATGGTTTCGTGGGACACGTGCATCTGGGGCTGGTGGGCGAAGTCGCGCTTGAGCGTGGCGGCAATCTGCTGGGGACTCCAGCACCGCAGCAGACGTCGCTCCACCTCCTGGCGCAACTGGGGCTGGGCCAACAGTTTCGTTTGCTTGGGCCGGCGCGACGCCCTCGCGGCCGCCGCTTCACCCAGCCACGCCCGGTAGCCTTCGCGTCCCTTGCCGGCACGCCCCACTTCGCGGCTGATGGTGGACGCAGCACGCCCCAGTCGCCGCGCGATGGCCCGCAAGGACTCGCCGGCCTGCACACCGCGAGACACCTCCTCGCGCTCGGCCACGCTCAAACGCAAGGTAGAGCGCACGAGCGCAGGCCGCCGGATGCCGCCCGCACGGCGCAAAAGGCGCTGCAGCGTGCGCTCATTCACCCCTGCCGCCCGCGCTGCCTCCTCCTGCGTCTGTCCGGCGGCCACCGCGCGCCGCACCTCCAGCCAATCCTCTCCACTCATCCTGCCGAGCTTGCCTCGACTCTCCACCGGGCACCTCTCCCGGATGCGCTCCCTTCCGCGCATCCTGACTGGTGCGTTCACCGATTGAGACCGCC
>NZ_SRLV01000202.1:0-1070 GCF_006518205.1 Myxococcus sp. CA005
ATGGCGATGTTGTCGCCCGGCATCACCATTTCGACGTTCTCCGGCAGCTTCACCGAGCCCGTCACGTCCGTGGTGCGGAAGTAGAACTGCGGGCGGTAGCCCTTGAAGAACGGGGTGTGACGACCGCCCTCTTCCTTCGACAGCACGTAGATCTGCGCCTTGAACTTGGTGTGCGGGGTGATGCTGCCCGGCTTGGCCAGCACCTGGCCGCGCTCCATGTCCTCGCGCTTCAGGCCGCGCACCAGCGCGCCGATGTTGTCGCCCGCCATGCCCTGGTCCAGCAGCTTGCGGAACATCTCCACGCCCGTGACGACCGTCTTCTGCGTCGGGCGCAGACCAACGACTTCCACTTCCTCGCCGACCTTGATGATACCGCGCTCGACGCGGCCCGTGGCCACCGTGCCGCGGCCGGAGATGGAGAACACGTCCTCCACCGGCATCAGGAAGGGCTTGTCCGTCGCGCGCTGCGGCGTCGGGATGTAGCTGTCCACCGCCTCCATCAGCTTCAGGATGGCCGGCTCGCCGATGTCGCTGGTGTCACCCTCCAGCGCCTTGAGCGCCGAGCCCGGGATGATGGGGATGTCATCGCCAGGGAACTCGTACTTCTTCAGCAGGTCGCGGACTTCCATCTCCACGAGCTCGCGCAGCTCGGGGTCGTCCAGCATGTCCACCTTGTTCAGGAAGACCACGATGTACGGAACGCCGACCTGGCGCGCCAGCAGGATGTGCTCACGCGTCTGCGGCATCGGGCCGTCCGCCGCCGACACCACCAGGATGGCGCCGTCCATCTGCGCCGCGCCCGTGATCATGTTCTTCACGTAGTCGGCGTGGCCCGGACAGTCGACGTGGGCGTAGTGCCGGTTCGACGTCTGGTACTCCACGTGCGAGGTGGAAATCGTGATACCGCGCTCACGCTCCTCCGGCGCCTTGTCAATCAGGTCGTACGCCAGGAACGTGGCGCCGCCCGTCTTCGCCAGCACCTTGGTGATGGCGGCCGTCAGCGACGTCTTGCCGTGGTCCACGTGTCCGATCGTGCCGATGTTCACGTGGGGCTTGTTACGCTCGAACTT
>NZ_SRLV01000203.1:0-947 GCF_006518205.1 Myxococcus sp. CA005
TCCTGGTGGAAAACCACTCCGCTGACAGGCACTCGTCCCGGAAGCGGCCGTTGAAGCTTTCGTTGGTACCGTTCTGCCAGGGCTTGCCTGGAGCGATGTAGGCCGTCTGAATGCCATTGGCCTCCAGCCACCTGCGCAGGGCCTTGGCGATGAACTCGGGGCCGTTGTCGCTTCTGAGGTACTTCGGCGGCCCGTGCACTGCTACCAGGCGCGAGAGCACCTCGATGACGCGCCTGGCACTGATGCGCCCGGCCACGTCGATGGCCAGGCACTCTCGGCTGTGTTCATCCACGACAGTGAGGCACTTGAGCTTCTGCCCATTTGCGCACATGTCGTGCACGAAGTCCCAGGCCCATACCGAGTTGACGCCCTCCGGCTTGGGTTGGCGTTGCTGCCCCAGCCGAAGCCGTTTCCTTGGCCGTCTCCGAGAGAGCGCCAGTCCCTCCTTCCCCCAGAGCCGATGCACTCGCTTCACGTTGACCGCGGGCCCCTCGCGCCGCAGCAGGGCCCAGGCCCGACGGTAGCCGAACCGGGGGCGTGCCCGGGCGATGTCGCGCAACTGCGCCACCAGAGGCGCGTCCTTTGCCTCTTTCCGGCTGGCGTAGCCCAGGCTACTGCGGGCCACCTGGAGTAGCGCGCACGCCCGGCGCTGCGACACGCCTTTCCCCATGGCGTACCGCACCTGCCGACGGCGGACAGGCGCGCTCACCATTTTTTTGTGGAGATTTCCTTCATGACCTCGATTTCGAGGTCCCTCTCGGCCAGCAGCTTCTTCAGACGCGCGTTCTCCTTCTCCAACTCCCTGAGCCGCGTCGCGTCGCCTGCCTCCATGCCGCCGAACTTCTGCCGCCACCGGTAGAGCGTCTGCTCGACGACGCCGTGCTTCCGGGCCACCTCCACCACGCTGGCCCCAGGCGTCTCCGCCTCCCGCAGGATGCGGACCATCT
>NZ_SRLV01000204.1:0-742 GCF_006518205.1 Myxococcus sp. CA005
TTGTCGAAACTCGAAACCAAGGCCCAGACTCCTGCTCTTCGCAGCAAGCCTGGAAGACTTCTTGTTACTTACGCTTGATTAAAAGCACCTGACTTTCTTCCCCTCACCTTCGCCTCACGGCGTCGGCGGGGTACTCTCGTCAGGGCTTCTGCGAGAACTTCTCTCAGCAGAAATTGAACTTACCCTTCGTATGCACTTGTCAAAGAACGCTTCTCTATACTTCAGAGAAAACTTGTGTGGAGCTGATCGGGATCGAACCGACGACATCCAGCTTGCAAAGCTGGCGCTCTCCCAGCTGAGCTACAGCCCCGGGAAAATTGCCCACGGCCATTCTACCATGCTGGTGCGCGTCACCGCTTCCCTCCTCCTTGGGAGGAAAATGGTGGGCCTAGGTGGACTTGAACCACCGACCTCGCGCTTATCAGGCGCGCGCTCTAGCCAGCTGAGCTATAGGCCCAGGGGGCTACCGCGTCGGCAAACCCTACAGCGTCCTTCATTCTCAAAGAGCCAAGTCGCATGGACTCAGTCCTTCAAAACCAAACAGCAAGCCCAAAGTAAGTCGCTAGATTGTTATTCGGAAACGTTGACCTGGTTGACCTGACGCGACTCGAAAGTCGCTGGCATCGCCTACTGCGTCCGAAGACGCTGTCCGATGCCCGGTCTCCTTAGAAAGGAGGTGATCCAGCCGCAGGTTCCCCTACGGCTACCTTGTTACGACTTCACCCCAGTTACCGACCACTCC
>NZ_SRLV01000205.1:0-690 GCF_006518205.1 Myxococcus sp. CA005
CCTGCCTCCATGCCGCCGAACTTCTGCCGCCACCGGTAGAGCGTCTGCTCGACGACGCCGTGCTTCCGGGCCACCTCCACCACGCTGGCCCCAGGCGTCTCCGCCTCCCGCAGGATGCGGACCATCTACTCCTCGGTAAACCTGCTCTTTCTCACGACCGCCCTACCTCCTGGCCGCGAGGACTCTCTCACGCTTCAACTGGTCCGAAAATCGGGGGGCAGACCAGGCCGACGCTGCAGTTCCTCCCACACGCCCGCTCGCGTCCACTCCTCCAGCCGGCGCCAGGCAGTCATTCCAGAGAGGCCGAATTGCTTGCGAGGCAGCATCTCCCAAGGGATGCCGCTGAGAAGCACGAAGACGATGGCCTCCAGGGCTGCGCGGTCATCCGCACGAGGGCGTCCGGATTTCTTCTTCGGCTTCGGTGCTGGCAGCAGCGGGGCCACACGCTGCCAGAATGCGTCGGGGACGAGCTCTCGGACCATTTCCGAAAGGTGGGCATGCGCAGGGCAGGCGACCACTTCAGGGCAAGCGGCCACTTCAGCCCTTACTTTCGTTAGGTGCTCCTAACACTACCCGGTCAGATGAATTGGGCGCGGGCGCCCCGTGTTGACGGAGCATGACGCCTGCCCAGTTACGCAAGCTTGACCGGGAGCTGAGCGAGTTCCTGGACTCGATGACCGAGGGAATGGG
>NZ_SRLV01000206.1:0-647 GCF_006518205.1 Myxococcus sp. CA005
TTGTCGAAACTCGAAACCAAGGCCCAGACTCCTGCTCTTCGCAGCAAGCCCGGAAGACTTCTTGTTACTTACGCTTGATTAAAAGCACCTGACTTCCTTCCCCTCACCTTCGCCTCACGGCGTCGGCTGGGTACTTTCGTCAGGGCTTCTGCGAGAACTTCTCTCAGCAGAAATTGAACTTACCCTTCGTATGCACTTGTCAAAGAACGCTTCCTAGACTTCAGGAAAACCTGTGTGGAGCTGATTGGGTGCGCGTCACCGCTTTCCTCCTCCTTGGGAGGAAAATGGTGGGCCTAGGTGGACTTGAACCACCGACCTCGCGCTTATCAGGCGCGCGCTCTAGCCAGCTGAGCTATAGGCCCAGGAGGCCACCGCGTCGGCAAACCCTACAGCATCCTTCATTCTCAAAGAGCCAAGTCGCATGGACTCAGTCCTTCAAAACCAAACAGCAAGCCCAGAGTAAGTCACTAGATTGTTATTCGGAAACGTTGACCTGGTTGACCTGACGCGACTCGAAAGCCGCTGGCATCGCCTACTGCGTCCGAAGACGCTGTCCGATGCCCGGTCTCCTTAGAAAGGAGGTGATCCAGCCGCAGGTTCCCCTACGGCTACCTTGTTACGACTTCACCCCAGTTACCGACCACTCC
>NZ_SRLV01000207.1:0-638 GCF_006518205.1 Myxococcus sp. CA005
CAGCCGGAATCTCCCAGCGGATAGAACTGCGGCAGCACCCCCACCACATGGGGCTCGGGTTCAGGCTCCGGCTCGGGCTCCGGTGGCGGGTGCGGGTCCACGCCCCGCGCCGCCACACAGGCGGAGAGCAGGCTCGCGGCGCCGGATTCCTCGGCCGGCGGAGGAGGCAGCTCCGTGAGCAGGCCCGCCTGCACCAGGAACGAGGACATGAGCCCGGCGCGCTGCACCGGACTGACGATGCCCTCGAAAGGCACGCCCAGCAGCAGGACCCGCCCGTTGGGCGCCGACATCACGCCCGCCGCCAGGTCAGTTCCCAGATAGCGAAGCACGGACGTGCCACCCGACGCGGGCGTCAGCACGTCCGTCACGCCCACCGCGTAGCCGCCCCGCGTGCCGTCATCCAGCGCCACCCCGGTGAGCTGGGCCAGCCAGTCGCCCGGCATGCCCTCCACGGAGAACGGGGGCGTTCCGCTGCCCGGCGCCGCGCGAAGAATGTCCGCCAGGAAGGCCTGGTCCTCCGCCGAACCCACGGCCAGCGCCGACGTCACATGGCTGCCCGACAGGAGGAGGTGCCCTCCCTGCATCACGAACCCGCGCAGGGCGTCCTGCTCCTCACGGGTAGGACGGGCCCCTCCCGC
>NZ_SRLV01000208.1:0-566 GCF_006518205.1 Myxococcus sp. CA005
CTGAACAGGTCGCCAGAACAATAGAGAACTGGTATCTGAAAACCGAACATAAACGCCGTCCGCCAATTACCGTTTTCGATGATTTCTGGAAAAAGTAATAATTTGCACCTATTGGATTGTGCGAAAAAGAGTAATTTGTTCACGCCGGATGCGGCGTGAACGCCTTATCCGACCCACAGAATCCGGAGCGCATCAGGTACCGGCAAGGTTACCTGATGCGACGAGGGCATTTACCCGAGGGTTTTGAACGCTTTAATGCGCTGTAAATGCGGGGAGATATTCTTGAATTTGTGCGTCTGCTCTTCGTCCCAGACAATCTCGTAATAATGATGCAGCTCTTCAGATGGCCGCTGGCTGTTAATCGCTTCATCATTACGCGACAAAATCACCAGGCAACGATCGCGATTCTTCTCACGGAAGTTGGTCACACACTTAGTGGCAATATCGGCATACTCTTCCGGGCGATCAATCTTGCCTTCCATGTTCTCATAAGGGAACAAATTAGGGTTGAAGATCACCTGGCGGATATCGCAAAGAAAACCAATCCGTTCCGCCCAGTATCCGCC
>NZ_SRLV01000209.1:0-528 GCF_006518205.1 Myxococcus sp. CA005
GAAGGCGATCTGAAGTCGGGCAAGGGGCAGCTGAGCACGCCGCAGAGCGGGCTGCTGGACAAAACACGCTACGGCTTCAACAGCCGTTTCGGCGACGAAAAGGGCACCAATCCGGAAGAGCTCATCGCTGCTGCGCACGCCGGTTGCTTCACCATGGCGCTGTCGGCCAAGCTCGGCGAAGCCGGCTTTACCCCGACCTCGCTGGACACCGAAGCCAAGGTCGATCTGTCATTGGAGGGCGGCCCGCAGCTGTCGCAGATCCGGCTGAAGGTGAAGGCAGTGGTGCCGGGTATCGACGCGACGCAGTTCCGTGCGATTGCCGATGACGCCAAGCAGAACTGCCCGGTGTCCAAGGCGCTGAGCGCGGTGCCGATCAGCCTGGAAGCCGAGCTGGGCTGAGGGTAGTGCCGGCCGCTGGCCGGCATCGCTTTCCGCAGAGTCGAGCCATGCTCGACTCTGCGGGCGATCACCACGTTACACAGCGCTCTGCAGCCCGCGATCGGCCTCATGGCGTTCCAACGCCAGTTC